>JAIKYZ010000051.1 GCA_024682655.1 Treponema sp. | reverse complement strand
GTGTCCAAAATGCGGAAAGGGTACAATGCGCCGTATTCCTGAAGTTTTTGACTGCTGGTTTGAATCTGGTTCTATGCCTTACGCTCAGCAGCACTATCCATTTGAAAATAAAGAAAAATTCGAAAAGAATTTCCCTGCAAACTTTATTTCCGAAGGTCTTGACCAGACTCGTGGATGGTTCTACACCCTTACAGTTCTTGCAGCCCAGCTTTTTGATAAACCAGCTTTTGAAAACTGTATTGTAAACGGTATTGTTCTTGCTGAAGATGGACGTAAAATGTCTAAATCTTTGCGTAACTATACTGACCCTGTAGAAGCAATTGATAAATTTGGTGCAGATGCTATTCGTCTTTTCCTTATGCACTCACAGGTTGTAAAGGCAGATGAAATTCGTTATTCAGATGCTGGTGTAAGAGATGTATTAAAATCAATCTTAATTCCACTCTGGAATTCATATTCTTTCTTTGTAACTTACGCAAATATCGATAAGGTATCTCCAACTGGTCATTTGTTTGATAATAAATTACCTTCAAATCCTCTTGATGCCTGGTTGCTTTCTATTACTCAGAAACTTATTGAAGACGTTTCAAAAGGTCTTGATACTTATGATCTTTCTGGAGCAATTGACCCAATCGTTAAATTTATTGATGAATTGAATAACTGGTATATTCGTAGAAGTCGCCGTCGTTTCTGGAAATCAGAAAATGATAACGATAAGGCAGAAGCCTACGAATCCCTTTACCTTGCCCTTAAGACACTGGCAAAAGTTGCTGCACCATTTATTCCATTTATCACAGAAGAAATGTATCAGAACTTAAAAACTTCAGAAGATAAAGAATCTGTTCACCTTTGTTCATATCCTCTGGCAAATGCTGCCTGGAAAAATGAAGAACTTGAATTTAAGATGGCAACTGTACAAAAGGCAGTTTCTATGGGACATAGTCTTAGAAATCAGTTCAATCTTAAGAACCGTCAGCCATTACAGGCCCTTGCTTTAGTTACAAGAAATCCTGATGAAAAACGTGTTCTTGCAGAAATGGAAGATTCAATTCGCGAAGAATTAAATGTAAAAGAAGTTGTATTCCATGACCGCGAAGATGAATTAGTTGAATATAAAGCAAAAGCTAACTTCAAAGTTTTAGGAAAAGAACTTGGTCCTTTGATGAAAGAAGCTGCAGGAATTATTACTGGTCTTACATCTGAACAGATTCAATCTTTACTTGATGGAAATAAACTTACAATTGATATTTCAGATAAATCAATCGAACTTGACAGCGAAAAAGTTTTAGTTGAACGTATCGAAAAAGACGACTTGAAAGTTGTAAATGACGGTACTTTAACAGTTGGACTTGAAACAAAAGTAACAGACGAACTTAAAAAAGAAGGTTATGTTCGTGATCTTATCCGCGGAATTCAGAACCTTCGTAAGGAAAGCGGCTTTAATGTAACAGACAGAATTTGTCTTGCTTATTCTGGAGATGATGAATTAAAAGCAGCTTTTGATAAGTTCTCTGATTTAGTTTGTAATGAAACTTTAACAACAAAAGTTGAATATACAAGTGAAAAACTTTCTGTAGAAGTTGAATCTGATGACAAAAAATGGGGTATTAAGATTGAAAAAGCATAAAAATATCCGTTTTATATTTAATCGCTTATTTTTTAGTTTTTGTCTTATCCTTTCTACCGGACTTTTGGCCTGTAAATCAGCACCAGAAGCTTTTCCGGTAGAAGCCATGGATTTACTTGATTTGGACAGTGAATTTTATATAAGTATTCCAAGTCAGGCAGATCCAGATTTAATAAAATATTTTCTCCAGAAAAATATTGAAAACATAAATGGAGAAAATATTGATTTAATCAGTCAAAGAATTAATACAATTTACTGTGGAATTCTTCACGAAAAGAAAAGCTATAAAATCCAGGCTGCAGTTGATGAATCCATCCCTGCAAATTTTGCTTCACGAAAAATTAAGAAAATCAAAGCTATAGATAAGATTCAATATGAAGTTGATTCAACCTTTTATGATTCTTACAATTATCAAGGCTTAGAAATATCTTTACCAAGCAATAATTTAGCCCTGCTGGGACGTAACCTTCCCGAAATGTTGAAAAAATATGATTCAATTAAATCTACAGGTTATGGACAGACAGTCTGGGAAAATCAGGAAATTTATGAATTCCTAAAAAGCCCTGTAAATGAAATTAGATTTTATTCAAATAAGGCTGATTACTTTTTGTCAATTTTAATTGGACATCAGTTAAATTTACATCTAAAATCATTTAAAGGGGAATTTAAACTTGATCCAAATTATAAATCACAATACATAGTTGATCTTGATTTGGAATTCCAAAATGAAAAATTCATGAGAGCGAGTCGGTCTTTACTGGCATTAACTTTTGGCCTTACTGGATCTGATATTGAATTTGTTGATTCTAATAAATTAAATATCTCAAATATTCAGATAAAAAAAGAGTTACTGTATAAATTACTTATATTATAGAAAAGAGGATTAAGTATGTCTGACAACAAAATTATTTTAAAAGCAGAAGATTTAGATGGATATCTTACCCAGGAAGATATGAATGATTTAGCAACTTTGGATAAAATGTTCAAAGAAACAATGAAATCTTTTGAGCCCGTAGATGAAGAAAAAATTGTCGAAGGTTACGATAAAATGGGTAAAGAAATGCAGAAAATCTGTAGTAAGCACCCAAATATCAAAGTTTATTCTTTTGAAACAGAAGAAGGTGCTCATGCTGAAGCCTCTCATGTAATTTCTAAACTTCGTGATGTTAATACAGATCATCAGGAATTTATGTATTATTCACAGCGAGCTTATGAAATGCTTTTTAGAATGGCTTATACTGATAAACATACAGACAAAAAAAGTCATATCTTTGTAAAAACCCCAGTTAATTTCCCAGTTCAGAATTACGCTGTTCATAAGATTCCAGATGTTGATGAAAAAATTGAAAATACAGTTATGTGTGTAATGCTTCGTGGTGCTTTACTTCCAAGTATGATTATGTCAAAGGAAATCCAGGAATATTCTTCACATGGATATAAAACTCCTTTTGCCTTATTCAAAATCAGCCGTAACGATACTAAATCAGAAGCAGATATGGAATACATCATGGATTTGAACAAATCTTTCTTTGATTTAAAAGAACTTGATGGAAAAGATTTAATTTTCGCAGATCCTATGAATGCTACCGGTGGTTCTTTAGTTACTGTAGTAAAATATATTCAAAGCCAGGGAATTAAACCAAAGTCTATTTCTTTCTTTAATACAATTTCTACACTTAAAGGTTCTATCAGAGTTACTCGTGCCCTTGAAAATTGTACTTGTTATACACTCTGGATGGACCCAATTATGAACGAAAAAGCCTACATTATGCCAGGTTTGGGGGATGCTGGTGACCGTCTTAACGGCTGTGATACAAAAGATTCTCCAAGAAATATTATTCAGCTTATTGCAGATTATGGTCATAATATTTCTGGTCTTTATAGAAACCAGCTTTACGAAATCGAAAAGGTTGTCTTAGGCTAATATGTCGACCAATAATACTTTTATGAAAAAGAAGAGACTTCTTAAGTTTAGCTTATTTTCTCTTTTCTTTTTCATATTTTTTACCTCTTGTGTTTCAAAACCTCTTCCTATTATTGGTGATGCAAAAGCTCAGTTAAATAATATTTACATTGAGTATATGAATATTGCTGATATTTTTTATTCGGAAGAAAAATATGATAAGGCAATAACTTATTATGAATTAGCCATGCAAAATAAAGAATTGTATTGGAATTGTTATTATAAGTTAGCCAAATCTTATGCTTTTCAGTCAAAATGGGAATCTGCACTTCCTATGTTTCAAGAATTGCAAAAGCGAGACCCGGAAAATTCTTCCATTAAAGAATCAATTGCCTATATTTATGCCATGAAAGGGGATACAGAACTTGCTATTGAAATCTATGATTCTTTGATAAGTGAACAGCCCGAAAATTGCGAATTCTTAGAAAATTTAATTGCAATTCTTTTACTAAGCGAAGATTTAACTGATGTGGAAGCCCCTTTTACCCTGTTAAAAAATACTTTCCCAGATAGTAAAAACATAGAAGCTTTCCAAAAGCAGATTGATGAAATTATCAAGCACAATGAAGAAAAAAATAAAGAGGATAAAACCAAAAATCCAGAAGAGAAAGTAGATCAAGATAAAGTAGAAGCAACCGAAGAATTGGAAAATCAAACAGAAAATTCAGATATAAATACTTCTTCCGAATCTGAAGAAAAAGCAGAATAATAAGAGTAAAAAAAAGTCGATTATTAAAATCGACTTATCTTTATTTATTCTTTGTCCTCAAAGAATTTACGGAATTTTTCTGAATCCGCTCTAAAACCTACAATCGGAGAATCATTTAATTCTAATGAATGGTTAAGAGCCTGATCAGCTTCTTTTAATAATCTTTCGCCAGAAATTAATCTGATTGTCCTTGAAGTAATACCAATATTACAAGTTGCAAAAGAATCTTTTAATAATTCTTTAATATCTTTATAAATATCGTCTGCAAATTTTATTGCTTCGTCAATATTCATATTAATTCTCATAGCAACAATTTTATTTTCTTTATATTCAAAAATTAAATCTCTAAACTGGTATGCATTTACTAAATAATCGCAGATAGACTTATAAGTAGGGCTGTTTTTTTCAAGTTTACTGATGTAAAACTCAAATAAAGATAAATCCTGTTCTGAAGAAATGGCTCTGTTTAATTCTGAATTTAATCTTGTTAATAAATATTCTTCCCAGCCTAAACCAGTTTCTGGAGAGAAAAGGCCTTCTGGATTATCTTTTATTTCAACCGGCTCTAAATCTTGGGTTAGATTAATATTTTCTTCTTTTACTTTCTTATTTTCTGGCAAATATTCAACATCTTCTTCAAGATTTTCTGCTTCTTGATTTGAATTTGTATCTTCAGTTTCCTGGTTTGAATTTACATTTTCTTCGCTTTCAATTTCTGTTTCTTTTTCCAGGCTGCTAACTTTTACTTCTTCTTTAGAATCCTGAGCTACAAAAGTCTCCTCTGATTTTTCTTCTAATACTTCTTTATTAATTGAATTTGCCTTTAATCTTGCTTCTTTGATTAATTCTTCTTCTTTAATTTTCTGGTTGTAATAAATAATCAGAATGCAGGAAATGATTGTAACAATTAAAATCACCAGAAATGAAACTAATAAATAGTGGAAAATTGAACTAGGCTTTAATTTGTATACATTTGCAGTTAAGAAATAGTTAGAATCATTTATCTTAAAAGATTGGAAATAAGTTTTAATTAATTTTGAATCATTTGTTTCTGAATATTCGTTAATTTGATACTTGTAAATTGATTTTCCATCTTCAAAAAATTCAATAAATGTAAAATCATTTAGATTTCCAAAAGACTGATTAATTTTTCTGTTAAATTCCCGGCTGCCACTTGCTTTTCCGTCAATGCCTTTTTTAAGGTTCAATACGCAATAATCAAATCTTTCTTTTGAAGAAATGTCACCATTTTTATATTCACTTGTAAGATTGTAAACTAAATAAAAAATTGCCCCAATATAAATTATTGTGGAAAATAGGATAAAAATTTTTGATGTCTTATTTTTCATACATTAATTATAACTTACAATATGGGACTGCGCAAGATTCCAATATTGGTCAAAAGATTTACAATCTTTGTCTTTATATCTCAAGTAGGCAATATAAGGCAGAAGGGGATTTAATAATTCCTCTTTACTGCATTCCTTTAGTTTATTTATTATTTCTTTTTGAGAAGAATTGTCCTTAATTTCTATTTCCTTTTTTGCATTTTTATTATCAAGATAATAAATATCATTTTTGTATTCATAAGTAATTTTTTGATTTTCAATATAAGCTAAAAATGATTCTCTATAAGATTCCAGGATTTGACTAGTGAATTTTTCATCAGAAATTTTATCTAAAGGACTTCTAAATTGTAGTTTTTCAAATTCTTCTTCCAGGGTAAATATTTTATTTGAATTTATAGAATAAAGGGAATCTAAATAGGTTCCTTTTGTATAGGATTTTCCTTTTATGTAAGAAAAATCTGCTCCAAAGACCTGAATATTTTTAAAGCCCAGTTTTATTGCAAGGTCCAGGGCGGCAATTGTTACAGTTCCAGAGCCTGTATATATTTTTGGTAAATTATTTGAATTAATTGAGTTGATTAAATTGCTCAAGGGGTGGCCTGAAACAAAAAAATGTAAATTATTCTCACTTTTTGCAATTTTCTGGCAACTTGAAAAATCCCCTGCCAAATCAAAGAAAAAATTAATTCCCCTGTACTTATTAAAAAAATGACTGTGAGAAATAAATTGTCCGTCTATTGAGATTACAAAATCCACTCTGATTTTTCTATTTATCAGAGCCTGAAAAGCAGTATCTGTTGCAATAACTACATAATCTTTTCTGTTTTTTTCTATTAGCTGGCAGCTTTTATCAAAACTTGGGCCTGCCGCAATAATTGCTGCAATTTTATTTTGATCGTAATCAAGAGAATTTTTATTCGAATATTCTAATAGTTTTAGATTTCGTAAAATATTATTAGTCCAGATTTTTCCAAAATGTGCCTGAGTTGAATAATCCTGAGAAATAATTTTTAGTGCATCCTGAATATTTGAATTAATTTCCTGCAGATAATTATTATTAATTTCGCACCAGGGTTTTTGTTCAATTATCTGTAGATTTCCATCCATGGCAGGAAGGTAAAAATTGATTAAATCTTCTTTTAGGGAATTTAAATTTGTAAATTTAATATTTTCATTTTTTATATTCTTGATAATTTCAATTTGTTTTAGAAAGTCAAAATCTTCCTGCTTAATTTCCACAACAAGAATCTTAATTTTTCTTACTTTTAATATTTCTTGCAGAAAGATTCCAGAAGCCAGCCCCAGCAATATTACAAAACCTGTATTTTCCTTTACTTGATCAACTAAAGTCTGGGCACTTCTTAAGGCATTGTATCGGGAATCTATACTTTTACCGTTGATTAAAAGTGGAATTGAAAATCCGTCTTTTGATTGGATTATTTCTTTGTAGATACTTCCACTAGTCATTTAAAATTCCTTTTATTTTATTTAAAATATCCTGGCTTTCTTTTTCCAGCTTTTCTTTAAAATCCTGGTTTTCTGGAAATTTTCTTACATTCATTATATCAAGAGGGAAAATATTTGTTTGAATTTTTTCTAAATTTTTGGGATTTGTTAAATATTCCAGGTAATTTTGACAATCTTTTTTA
>JAIKYZ010000046.1 GCA_024682655.1 Treponema sp. | reverse complement strand
TATGAGGTCATTATGTTATTAGATGAAGATATGACAGTTCCTAAAATGATTTTTGGGACTGCAAAAAAACATCCGGAAATAATTGCACAGTACAAAAGAATTAATAAAGGTGAATTTGAACCAATTCTTTATCGCGAAATGGTACAACTCGCACTTGATTTTGGTGCTGCACTCCTGAATATGGGAGTAAAAAGAGGTCAGCCAATTGGTTTAATTTCTGATAACAGAGCTGAATGGCAGCATGCAAATATCGGAATTATGTTAATTGGAGCAGTTGATGTTCCTCGCGGTTGTGATGCAACCCTTATCGATCTTGAAAAAATTCTTTCCATTACAGAAAGCGAAATTGTAATAGTAGAAAATAATTCACAGGTAAATAAAATCGTTCAGTTAAAAGAAAAACTTCCAAGTGTAAAAACTGTTATTTCTTTTGAACGTGATATCAAAGAAGATGTTCTGGAAGCTGTAAAAAAAGTTGGCTTAAACTTAATTTTCTTTGAAGATTTAATGAAAGAAGGCCAGAAATGGCGTATCGAAAATAAAGGCCTTGTAGAAGCTGAACTTGAAAAAGGTAAAATTGACGACCTTGCAACAATCATTTTTACATCAGGTACTACAGGAACTCCAAAAGGTGTTCAACTTACCCACAGAAACTTCCTTGCCCAGCTTGATGAAATTCCAGAGCGTATTTTTATTAATCCAGGCGACAAGGCTTTGTGTGTACTTCCAATCTGGCACGTATTTGAACGCGAAGTAGAATATGTAATTTTTATCCAGGCCGGAACAATTGTTTATTCAAAGCCAGTTGGATCAATCCTTCTTGCAGATTTCAAGACAATGAATCCACATCTCCTGCCAGCAGTTCCTCGTGTATTCGAAGCAGTTTACGAAGGCGTTACAAAGAAAATGCGTAAAACAGGTGGAATTGTAAACGATCTCTTTAATTTCTTTGTTGGAGTTGCAACTATTCAAAAGAGAATGCAGAGAAAAATGTTCAACAAAAATCCATGTTTCAGCAGATATCATACAGGACTTTGGTGGGTATTATTCTTTATTCCATGGTTACTTTTGTGGCCATTATATTTCCTTGGAGATTTAATTGTATTCCGCAAAATCAAATCAATGCTTGGTAAAAACTTCCGCGGCGGTATTGCAGGTGGTGGTGCTTTAGCTCCAAATATTGATGAATTCTTCTGGGCAATTGGTGTAAATCTTGTAGAAGGTTATGGTATGACAGAAACCGCTCCAATTATTTCTGTTCGTCCTTTTGCTGATCCAATTTTTGGAACAATCGGTTCTCCAATCCGTCATGTTCAGACAAGAATTGTAGACCCAGAGGGATATGTTCTTGAACGCGGTAAACAGGGTGAACTTCAGATTAAAGGTCCAACAGTTATGAAGGGCTATTATAAAAACCCAGAAAAAACAAAAGAAGCTTTTACAGTTGATGGATGGCTTCACACTGGTGACTTAGCAGTAATGACAATTCACGATGAACTTCAGATTAAGGGTCGTATTAAAGATACAATCGTTTTAAGTGGCGGAGAAAATCTTGAACCACTTCCAATCGAAATGAAACTTGGTGAATCAAGATATATCAAACAGGCTGTTGTTGTTGGTCAGGATCAAAGATTTCTGGGTGCCCTTATTCTTGTTGATGAAGATGAAGTAAAGAACTATGCCGCAGAAAACGGTATGCAGTACGACAGTTATGAAGATTTGTTAAATTCTGAACCAATCCAGAAACTTTACGATGCCGAAATTAACAACCTTGTAAGTGCTAAAAACGGATTTAAGACTTTTGAAAGAATAAGTAAATTCCGCTTAATTACAAAGGCATTTGAAGTTGGTGTAGAACTTTCTGCTAAACAGGAAATTATGAGATTTAGAATCAATGAAATCTATAAAAAAGAAATTGCTTCTATGTTTGATGAAATGAAATAATCAATCTTATAAAAAAATACAAGGCTGTCCGAAAATGGAGTTATCTTCAAAATCGGACAGCTTTTTTTTTGCATAATTTTTTTTGACTAAAATTTTATTTTGATTACAATGAAATTATGAACGTACATATTTTAGAAATGCCACTAGACTTTGGTGCAAGCAGACACGGTTCCGACATGGGACCATCAGCAATCAGATTAGCAGGAATTAAAGAAAGATTAGAATCTTTAGGTCATAAAACTTACGAACACAGTGATATTTTCCGTGCAAAACCCCAGGAATATGAACAAATGGGAAATCCAAAAGCAAAATATTTAAAACCAATTGTAAACGCCTGTACAAAATTGGCTTCACAGGTAGAAAAAATTGGTAGTGCCGGAGATTTTCCTTTAATTTTAGGTGGAGACCACTCAATAGTTTTAGGTTCCCTGGCCGGAATGGGAGCAGTTGCAAAGAAAAATAATAAAAGACTTGGGGTACTTTACGTTGATGCCCACGGCGATTTTAATGATACAGAAACAAGTCCAAGTGGAAATATCCACGGGGAATGTTTAGCTGCCTCTGCGGGAATTGGATTAAAAGAACTGACAAACCTTTATTATGAAGGCCAGAAAGTAGATCCAAAGAACATTTGTTTTGTTGGCTGCCGCGACCTTGATCCTGGTGAAAAAATCCTTATGAAAAAGGCTGGAGTTACAGTTTTTACAATGAGTGATATTGAACGCCAGGGCTTTCCTGCAATTGTAAGACAAGTTATGGTTTTCTTTAAAACTCATGCAGATATGGTTCACGTCAGTTTTGATATGGATGTTTTGGACCCAATGTTTGCTCCAGGAACAGGTATTCCTCTTCCAGGCGGACTAACCAACCGAGAAGCCCTCTTATTAATGGAAGAAATGAATACCCTGGGACTTGTAAGCTCAGCCGAAATCGTAGAAGTAAATCCTATTCTTGATATTAGAAATCAAACTGCAATATTAGCCGTAAGCCTTGCTGCAAGATTATTGGGAGAAACTCTCTACTAATCAATTATTTAAGGTATATTGATAAAAATTTACTTGCCGAATTTAAAAATCTCTTATTATTTTTAAAGATAATATCATAAACAAATAAGAGGCTTTTAAATGGCAAAACATGAATTTCAAACAGAAGTTAATCAGCTTCTAAAATTACTTATTCATTCACTTTATTCAAACAAAGATATTTTCCTTCGTGAAATTGTTTCAAATGCATCTGATGCTTTGGACAAATTAAAATATCTTACAGTTTCTGACGAATCTTACAAATCAATTAAATTTGAACCAAGAATCGACATTACCTTTGATGAAGCAAATGCCCTTCTTACAGTTAAAGATACCGGAATTGGTATGAGCGACGAAGATCTTACAAATAATCTTGGAACAATCGCCCGTTCTGGTACTAAGGCCTTTATGGAAAAATTGACCTCAGAAGCCGCTAAAGATTCAGCATTAATTGGTCAGTTTGGAGTAGGATTTTATTCTGCATTTATGGCTGCAAAAAAAATTGATGTATACACAAAGAAAGCAGCAGGCGATGGAAAAATCTGGCACTGGTCTTCAGACGGTACAAATTCCTATGACATTGACGAAGTAGCAGCAGATTCAGAAGTTGCAAAAAAATATGGATTTGATAAGGCTGATTCAAGTGGTTCAGCAATCGAAATGCATTTAAACGATGATTCAAAAGAATTTGCTTCAAGATGGAAGATTGAAGAACTCATCAAAAAATATTCAGATCATATTGCCTTCCCAATTTATTTACATTACGAACAGAAAAAATATGATGACAAAGGAAAAGAAACAGGAAGCGAAAGTAAAATCGATCAGGTAAACTCAGCTTCTGCTTTGTGGAAAAGATCAAAATCAGAACTCAAAGAAAATGATTACAATGAGTTCTATAAAACTTTTGGACATGACAGTCAGGATCCACTCCATTACGTTCATACACACGCCGAAGGAACACAGGAATACACAACATTATTCTTTATTCCACAGACAGCCCCATTTGATATGTATCAGGCAGATTATAAGAGCGGCCTTAAACTTTATGTAAAACGTGTATTCATCACTGACGATGACCGCGAACTTTTACCATCTTATTTACGCTTCGTAAGAGGTATTATTGATTCAGAAGATTTACCATTAAATGTAAGCCGTGAAATTCTTCAGCAAAATAGAATTCTTGATAATATTAAATCTTCATCTGTTAAAAAATTACTCAGTGAATTCAAGAAAATGGGTGAAGCTGCAGATAAGGCAAGAAAAGTAGAAGAAGATAAACGTTCTGACGATGAAAAGAAAGCAATCGAAAAATGGAATAAATTTGTAAAGAACTTCAACAGACCAATGAAAGAAGGTTTGTACAGTGATTTTGCAAACAGAGATGAAATTGCAGAAATTGTAAGATTCAAATCAACTGATGCTTCTGGAAATGGAAATGATAATTTTACAAGTTTTGCTGACTATGTTCAGAGAATGAAGCCAGAACAGAAGGCAATTTACTATATTTCTGGTAGTGATGAAAAAAATCTTCGTGCAAATCCATTGGTAAAAGCATATGTTGCAAAAGGATTTGAAGTTCTTATTATGGACGACGACATCGACGATATCGTAATTCCGGGATACGGCAAATATAAAGATTTTGAATTAAAAGCTGTAAACCGCTCTGGAAGCGACGAAGATCTTGGTGGAGACAAAGAAGAAGCCAAAAAGAAGGAAGAAGAATTCAAAACAGTAGTAGAAAAAATCAAAAAAGCTCTTGGAGAAAGAGTAAAAGATGTAAAACTTTCTAAGACATTAAGTGGAGAAAATCCTTCTTGTGTTGTTGTTGATGAAAACGATCCAAGTTATCAAATGATTCAGATGATGAAGGCTATGGGCCAGTCTGGACCAGATTTAAAACCAATTCTTGAAGTAAATGCAGACCACGCCTTAGTTGCAAAACTCAAGGATATTACTGATGAAGCAGAAATTCTTGATGTAGCAGAAGTTCTTCTTGATCAGGCTTTACTTATCGCTGGAGCTGAAATTAAAGAACCAGCAGAATTTGTAAAGCACTTAAATAACTTGCTTTCAAAATAAAAGCCAATAATTTATGATTTTATCCCCTGTGATTTTTTCGCAGGGGATTTTTTTTTGATAAATGTTGTGGGGACAGACCCCGGTGATTTTGCAAGGGGGACAGTTCTCTAACAATTGTGGGGACAGACCTCTGGGATTTGGTAAGGGGGACAGTTCTCTAATAACCCTTGGGGACAGACCCCTAATTTTTTGTACGAATAATAGAGGTCTGTCCCCTCCCCCTCTGTCCTCGCTCAATATTTTTTGCTATAATTTGCCATCTTTTAAAATCTCGCGGCAAACTTCGTTGAAGCTCTTGCGTGGGCAATATACTAAAGTAAGTGAAAAGTCACTTACCAAATATTGAGGTTGATAACCAAAAAATCATTTATTTTGGGGGTTTTCAATGAAAAACTTCACTAAAATCTTAGGAGCAGCCCTGTTAACTGCTTCTATATTCACAATTTCAGGATGTTCAAAAACTGAGAGCAGAACACTCCATCTTTACAACTGGACTTATTACACTCCAGAATCTGTAGTTAGCAAGTTTGAAGAAGAATTCAATTGCAAGGTAAAAATCGACAATTACGCTACTTGTGATGAAATGTATGCCAAACTTCGCGCCGGTGCAAAAGGCTACGATCTTGTAGTCCCATCAAACGATTTCGTTTCAATTATGATTAAACAAGGCATGTTACGTGAAATTGATCATAACATCTTTAAAAACGCTGAAAAAATCAATCCAGTTATCCTTGAAAAATGTGATTACGATCCAGAAATGAAATTTGCAGTTCCTTACGCTTTAAGTGCAACAGGAATTATGGTAAATAAAACAAAAGTAACAAATCCAAACTATTCTAGAGATTACGATATTTTTAATGATCCACAATTTGCAGGACATGCAACAATGATGGACGAAATGCGCGAAGTTCTCGGTTGTGCCCTTTTATACAACGGCCACGATATGAACAGCGTTAACGATTCAGAATTAAATCAGGCTTATCAGACTGTTATGGGCTGGAAACCAAACTTGGTTAAATTCGATGCCGAAGGTTTTGGAAAATCTTTTGCCAATGGTGACTTCTGGCTTTGCCAAGGTTATCCAGAAATTGTATTTGGCGAAGTAGATAAAAGCCGTTGGGAAGAAACAATTGATTTCTTTATTCCTGCAGAAGGTGGTCCAGCAACAATCGACTCTTTTGTAATCTTAAAAGATTCAAAAAACTATGAATTAGCAAATGAATTTATCAATTTCTTCCACAAACCAGAAAATTACGCAATCTTCATTGATGAATTCCACTATCCATGTGTTGTAAACGAAGAAGCCCTTCAATACACAACAGAAGAATCTTTCTACGCTCCAGAACAGGCTTACACTTGTACACTTAAACAGGATTTAGGTGAAAATCTTGATAAAGTACACGACATCTGGCAAAAAATTAGATTTGCAGACTAGTTTTAATCAAAGCCTTAAATAAAAAAAAGACGGTGAATAATAAAATTCACCGTCTTTTTCGTTAACAAACAAGTAATAAAGTAATCAAAAGTAATTATTTATCACCAGTTTCTTCATCTTCACCATCTTCAACCAAAACAGTTTTCTTTGTTACTTCTACCTTCTGATCATAACAAGCAAAGATTTTATCAACAAAGTTTTTATCCATTTTTGGAGTAAAAAGACTAACAATAGGAACGATAATCAATCCACCAACCATTGCAACTGCACCACAATTAATTGGATTCATAAATTTCAGGAAGATATTTGCAAAGATGTTGGCATTTGTAGCAGATTCACGAAGTTCTTGGTTAAGTTTTCGAAATTCTTCCTTAGCACGCTCTTCGTGGTTGAAAACTTTAACGACTTTCTGACCATCCATCATTTCCTCAATGAACCCATTGACACGACCGAGATCATTTTGTTGGTCATGAAAATATTTTGATGATTGCGCAGCGATTTTACGAGCCACGTAAAGTAGAATAACAACCATGAATAGTGATAAAGCTGACAATGGCACATTCAAAACAAGCATGCTGACAAATGTTGTCACGATAGAAAAAGTTGAATTCACCACTTGCGGAATACTTTGACTAATCAACTGACGAAGGGTATCAACGTCGTTAGTGTAGATTGACATGATATCACCGTGGGCATGTGTATCAAAGTACTTAATTGGCAAACTTTCCATGTGTGTGAACAAATCAACACGAATACGACGCATTGTCCCTTGTCCAACATAAACCATAAGACGGTTAAAGGTATAAGTACTTGCAACCCCGATAATCCCAATAATAATCAATTGGAAAATAGCATGTGCCAATCC
>JAIKYZ010000045.1 GCA_024682655.1 Treponema sp. | reverse complement strand
ATGTCCAATAAGATTTGGCACTGTGGTCATTGAGCTTGTCGAAATGACCATTTACACTATATGTGGTGGTTTCGACAAGCTCAACCACCGCATTATTTACTTATTGGACATCCCCTTTTTTATAATTTACCAGTTACCAGCCTCGAACTTTTCTTTTTTCTTTATCTCGTAATCCTTTTGTAAAAATATTTCTCCAGTTAACTTCCTGGAACATATCATTTTCTGGATCATAAAATTTAATGATTTTCTTTGCCATTAAGCTTGTGGAGGTTGAAATATAACTTTTATAATTTATTAAACAGATAAGACTTGTAATTATATATAATAAAGAAAGTGGAATCATTATGATCGCGTAAAATAAGGTAACACTCATAAAAAGTCCCTTAACCCGACCGTTTATTGGAATTACATCTTCCATCAGCATTGCTAAAATTAAAGCTAAGATTCCAAAAGCTAATTTTGCCAGAGAAATTAAAACGTGGTCTACAAAATATTTACGGGTTATAAAAGAAACATAATAAAATTCATCTGGATTATAATCTTCTGGGAGTTCTGACCTTTCTATACTATCTGAAGTAACTTTTTTACTACCCCTTCGCATTCTTTTAATGGTCAGGTCTTTTTTCTTCAAATATTTTTTGTACAAAGGATTATCTTCCGATAAGGTCATTGCATTGTAAGTAGCGTTTTCCATTTTTTTTACCTAAATTAATTATAAGGGGCATTTGCTACTTTGTATATCTTATTTTAAGAAGATAATCTTGATAATTTTTCACGAATGAATTCTGATTTTTCCTTTAAGCCGATTTTTCCCAGTTTTATAAAAATCATATTTGGCATTTGTGAATTAAGACGAATTGTATCTGGATTATCGTGAATAAGTTTTAATATTTTATCAATACTCAAATTTGAAACCTGAGAAAATTCTACTTTTACTTCGCCCTGTCTTTCTTTTATTGATTTTACGCCAAGTTTTTTACAGAGAATTCTGATTTCGGCAAGGGCCAGTAAACTTGAAACTTCGTCAGGAATTGGGCCAAAACGGTCTATAAGTTCTGCTAAAACTGAATCAAATTCTGCTTCACTTGTAATTGCAGCAATTTTCTTATAGATTTCCATCTTTATCTGTGGATTTACAATATAAGAATCTGGTATAAATCCGGTGTATTCCAGTTCCATAAGAACTTCATTTTCCTCTTTATAATCTTTCTGGGCTGTAAGTCGATTTACGGCTTCGTTTAAGAGTTTTACATATAAATCAAAACCAACCGAATAAACATCTCCAGATTGATCACGTCCCAAAAGATTTCCAGCTCCACGGATTTCAAGGTCTTTCATGGCAATTTTAAATCCACTGCCTAATTCTGTAAAATCGCTTATAACTTGAAGTCTTTTCATGGCAATTTCGCTCAGAGCCTTATTTTCCGGGTACAAAAGATAGGCATAGGCCTGGCGGTCACTTCTTCCTACACGGCCCCTTAACTGATATAACTGTGAAACGCCATACATATCGGCACGGTCAATAATGATTGTATTTACGTTTGGAATATCAATTCCGTTTTCTATAATTGTTGTTGCAATTAAAAGGTGGAAGGCTCCCATTTTAAATCTGTGGAAAATATCATCCAGCTGCTGGCTTGTCATTTGTCCGTGAGCAACTTCAACTAAGATTTCCGGACATATTCTTTCGATTTTTCGTCGGATTTCTAATAAATCTTCTACCCTGTTGTGAAGATAAAAAATCTGCCCTTCTCTGTCTATTTCTTTTCTGATTGCGGCGGCCACCCTATCTTCTGTGTATTCATCAATTACCGTTTCTACCGGCTGACGATTTTGAGGTGGAGTTGTTAACAAACTCATATCTCTGATTTTTAATAAAGACATGTGTAAGGTTCTAGGAATTGGAGTTGCCGAAAGGGTCAGACAATCTATATTATTTTTTAGGGTTTTTAATTTTTCCTTGTCTTTTACGCCAAAACGCTGCTCTTCATCAATTATCATAAGTCCTAGATTTTTAAATTTTACGTCTTTTTGAATGATTCTGTGAGTTCCAATTAAAATATCAATTTCGCCTTTTTCCAGTTTAGCCAGGATTTTTTTCTGTTCTGCTGGAGTTACAAAACGGGACATGTGAGCAATTTTTATTGGGAAATTTTTAAATCTTTCCTGACAGGAATCGAAATGCTGCTCTGCAAGAATTGTTGTTGGCGCTAAAAAGGCAACTTGTTTACCCCCCATAACGGCCTTAAAGGCAGCTCTCATTGCAATTTCTGTCTTACCATAACCAACATCACCACAAACTAAACGGTCCATTGGAAGAGGTTTTTCCATATCTTTTTTGATTTCTTCAGTTACGGTAATTTGATCTGGTGTGTCTTCATAAGGGAAAGCGGCCTCAAAAGCAGTCTGCCATTCGGTATCTTTTGGGAAGGCATAACCAACCGAAGCCTTTCTTCTTGAGTACAAATCAATAAGTTTTTGAGCAAGGTCTTCAACGGCTTTTTGAACTTTACTTTTTCTTTTTTCCCAGGATTTACTGCCGATTGTGTCTAATTTTGGCTTATCTCCTTCGTTTCCAATATAACGCTGAACAAGATTTACCTGCTCAATTGGTACAAAGGCAAATTCTTTTTCGGCATATTCAAGTTTGATATAATCTCTTTCGTTATCAAGGGCTTTTACTCTTTCTATTCCATGAAAAAGTCCAATTCCCCAGTTTACATGAACAACATAATCTCCTGGACTTAATTCAACAAAGGTGTCTATGGCTTTTGATTTAACTTTATTTGAAGTTTTTACAGTATATTTTCTTCTGCCAAAGATTTCATTTTCCTGAATTACAAGGAGTTTTAGTTTTGGAATGATAAATCCTGCCGATATTGCTTTTGGAATTAAAACTACAGGTTTTTTATCTTCTACTTCTATAAAGGATTTAAAGATCTCTTTAATTCTCAGATTTTGGTTTTCGTTATCGGTGTAAATAAAAATATTCCAGTCATCATTTTGAAGTTTTGTTAATTCTTCTTTCATAAAATTAAGGTTTCCAAAAAAGGATCTTCCTGGTTCAGAACCAAATTTCATTTGAGAAGATTCATCTGTTTCTTGATTGTCTTTAGCAATTGTAGAAAGTAAAAGTGCCTTTATTTGACTTTTCTGCAGCTCTTCAAAATTAAGTAAAGTGATATCTGGAGGAAGAACTGGAAGAGTTTCCCTGCTTTTTCTGTAAAGCCCCTGATATTCTCGGGAAATATTCAGCTGGGCATTTAACATTCTGTCATTGTCGTAAAAGAAAACAAAAGTTTTGGGAGCAAGGTAGTCCAGAATTGTATATCTTTTATCCCAGAGAATATCGTAATAAAATTCTTCGCCAAAGCTTTCTTTTTGAGTCTTTAATTCAGAAATTAAATAATTTTTAAAAGCAAGAGCTTCTGGTGTAAATGGCAGGTGAACTCCAGAATTTTCATTTTCCAGATTAGAATCCTGTCCAATTGCCGATTCATTATAGTCATCCAGGTATTTAATTAACTTTTCTATTAAATCATCGCCCCAGAGGACTTCTTTCATTGGGTAGATTAAGATTTCTTCTTTACTTCCTACGGTTTTTTGACTGTCACTTTCGAAAAGCTTAAAAGATTCAATTGTGTCAAAATCAAAAATAATACGGTTGGCATAATCTTCGTTTGGAAGGAAAATATCTATTACTTCACCACGTAAACTAAACTCACCTTTTACGCTAACTTTTGGGACCCTAATATAACCTATTTCAGTCAGTTTTTGAGCAAGTTTTGTTGTATCTATCTGCTGTCCCTTTTTAAGCTTAAAAGAAAGATTTTTTATGTAGGCTGGATCTGGCAAAGGTGAAATAAAAGCCCTTTGTGAAATTATAAATATTCTAGTTTTTTTATTAAAATTAATTGAATCATCTTTATTAACTAATTCAGATAAAAATCCTGCCCTTTTTCCAAAAATTACAGAACGTTTTGGAACTGGTCGGTATGGTAAAGTTCCCCAGGCTGGCAAAATAAAAACCTGGGCTTCTGGATAAATTGCGGCCAAATCATTTGCAATATTATTAATTTCAAATTCTGTAGGGGCAACTATTAAAATGTCAGAGGAATATAAATTATAACTTTCAATTCCCTGGTATTGGATGGCCTGGGCACTTTTTAGATGATTAACCTGGGAAAATTCCTGCAAAAAATGTGAAAAGAAACTTCCGTGGATATCATAAAGTGAATAAGGAAAGTTTATATTTTCGGAAAAAAGAGAATTAATCCCTTCTTTTAATTCCTGGCAATTAGTTAAGATTTCTTTTATAGAAGTTAATGATTTCATTTTACATACCGATAATTAAGTAATAAATTATGTTTGAATAATTTTTAAGGAGAATACCTTGAATATCCGTAAACTTTTTACAATTATATCAGTTCTTGGACTTTTTGCACATATAGGCTATGCCCAGACTAATCTTCCTGATTATTCTAAAGCTTCTGTATCTATAAAATACTACAATAAATCAATTTATTATCCGGGTCAGGGTGATATTTCCCCTGTTATGGTTCACGTAACAATTAAAAATAATGGCCCTGAAACTTTAAGATTTAAATTGGCAGACGACAGAATGTTTAGTATGGATTTTAATGCCTACACTGTAAAAAACAGCCGTCTTGAGCAGACTGAAACTTTAATCGAAAGAAGAACTACAAATCAAACTGTTTATTTTAGAGAAATTGCTCTGGAACAGGGTGAAGAATATTCATTTATTGAAAACGTAAAGGATTATCTAAAAATTGAAGAAGCTTCTGTTTATTACCTTGATTTATATTTTTATCCAGAACTTTATAAATCAAAGTACATTTTATTAAAATCAAACAGACTTACACTTGATGTTAGACCTTCTCCTACAGCCTCTGCTTCAAACTTTATTCCAGTAAAAAATGAAACTGTAGAAGTAATTAAACCTTTGGATATTTCTCCTGATAAAGTTGTTGAACAGACAATTATTGCAAGACAGAAATCCCTTTGGGACCAGTACTTCTTATATATGGATATTGAATCTTTAATCAAAAGAAATCCTTCTTTACAGAAAAAATATATTTCTGGTTCTGCAGAAGAAAGAGATAGAATGCTCAGAAATTTTAAATCTGATTTGATGGCTGCAAGATTGGAAAATGATATTGTTGCCGTTCCAGAAAAATTCCAGATTGAAAAAACAACTTATTCTCCAACAGAAGGATCTGTTTCTGTTATTGAATGGTTCAAATATCCTAATTTTAGCGAAAAGAAAAGATATACTTATAAAGTTCGTCAGCGTGAAGGAATCTGGCAGATTTATGATTATGTTGTTGTAAATTTAGGAACAGAGTAATGAAAGCTTTAATAATTTCAGATGAAAGCGAAGTAAGTGAAAAATTAAAAAACTTTTTCAAAGCTTATGGAATTGATATTATTTCCTACAAATGGCTTTTAAAAGCCCTGGACAATATTGAAGAAATCCAGCCAGATATTATTCTTTTGAGTGCTTCAGAATATCCCCGCCACTGGAAAACTTTAGTTCAGTTTGTAAAAAGTGGAATTGGTGGTGATGAGGTAAAAGTTTATTTGTATGAGCCTAACCCCCTTTCTAAAGAAGACGAAGAAAAAGCAAAATCTCTTGGAGTAACTGGTTATTTTACTTCTTTGGATAGTCAGTATTTAAAGAGTGTTTTTTCATTCCTTGAGGATATTTCAAAAAATCAAATTATTGAAGATTATCAGGAAGAGGAAGAAGACGAACTTCCAACAGTTTCTGCAATTTTAAGTAATTTTGGATATGTATTAATTACTAATCCTATTCATAAAGATTTTGTGAGTGGAAAAGTTACCTCTTTTAATAATAATAGAATTGAAGCAACTTTAGATTTTGATTTAATTGATGTTTCCAATAATGATATTATTGATTGCGTGTCTTATTTTAACGAAGAAGAATGTTATTCCTTTTCGGCAGAAATATTTATCTTAAACCCAGAAAATAAAACTGTAATTCTTACTATAAAGGAAAAATATGAAGAATAGTAAGGAAGCAAAATTCTTTTGTGAAAGCTGTGGCAGTGAAGTTCCCCGAAAAGCAAAAGTTTGCCCTGTTTGTGGTAAATTTTTTGCCTCGGTTAGATGTCCAAATTGCGGCCGTGTAGGAACAACAGAAGAATTTAAAGATGGCTGCCCTTCCTGTGGATATGCCATGAGACCGGACGGAACTTACTATTTTAGAAAAGGATTTAAGGGTAAAGGAAAAACCAGAAAAAATAATTCAAATCTGGCCATATTTAATATTTTTGGTAAAAAAAAGAATCAGGGGGATTCTCCCCTACCTGCCTGGATTTATATTTTATGCTCTTTGGTATTACTTTTATTAATCATAATGCTATATTCTTGTCTTTAAGCTCTGATTGAATCTTTAAGTAAAATTTGATATATTATAAAGGCAAGCCCGGGTGGCGGAATTGGTAGACGCACTTGGTTCAGGTCCAAGCGAAGCAATTCATAGGAGTTCAAGTCTCCTCTCGGGTAATTTGAATTAAGGAAAACATTTGTTTTCCTTTTTTTATTTAACTTAATTCTTTTACATTGTGTAGATTATGCCATTAATATCTATTTTGTAGGCCCTAAATTCTAACTGATTATTTTGATTACTTTCTTTTTCCAGACAATTATACAAAGGGTCTCCGATAATTGGGAAATTTAACCAGGCAAGGTGGCATCTAACCTGATGTCTAAAACCGTTTGTGATTTTGCAGTCAAAGCTGTATTGATTATCTTCTTTACATATCAATTTTATTTCTGTGTTGTATAAAACTTTTTTGTCTACTTTTTTTAAGGCTATTTGAGAGGAATTTTGGGCAACTGGTCTAACTTCTTTTCTACCCTTTCCATAAAATCTAAAATATGACTTGATTTCTAAGCCTTCTTGTAATTCCCTTTCCAAATCTTCAATTTCCGGAAAAGCCTGCAATTTTTCTCTGTTATCTGGCACCTTCTTGCAAATAGCCCTGTAATATTTTCTGATTTTATTTTGAGTCTGAAGTTCCAGTAAATTATCGTAAGTTTTCTGGTCCAGGGCAATTAAAACAAGGCCCACTGTTGGGGTGTCAATTCTATGGATAAGTCCGTATTCAATTTCCTTTTTTCCCTTTACATTTTTAATTTGAGGAAATTGATTTATCATAAGTGAAAGGAAATTATTTTTATCCTGTAAATTAAGAGGAGCTGTTGGAATATTTCTTTCTTTTACCGCCACAATATAGTTTTCCTTTTCTTGGGGCTGATGAATTATTTTTATATTCATATTTAATTAATTTCTTTTGGATATTTTGCTTTTAATTTTTTTTCTACTTCTAAAAATCTTTTTGGGGTTTTTGTTGTAAAAGTAGTGAATTTATTTTGATTAGGAAGTTTTATTTTTAATTTTTTTGAGTGAAGCATAAGTTTTGCCTGAGGAAATAAAGGATCAATCTTATTGTAAATTGAATCTCCTAAAATTGGGCAACCTAAATATTTCATGTGAACCCTAATCTGATGGGTTCGGCCGGTTTTAATTCTTACCCGCATTAAAGAATAATTTCCATAAGTGGCAATACAATGATAAATACTTCTGGCAAATTTTCCCTGATCGCTGTCATCAAGTGCCTTGAATCTCTGGCGATTTTTTGGATCTCTTATGATTTGAGTTCTTATATCACCGGCCCTTTTTGCAGGTTTCCCGCAGCAGATACAAATGTATTCTTTTTGCATACATTTATCTTTAAATTGTTTTAAGAGCCATTCTTCACTGTCCCGATTTTTTGCAGTAATTATAATGCCAGAAGTTTCTTTATCCAGACGGTGAACTATTCCAGGCCTTCTTCTTTCTAAAATCTCCTGGTCGTTGCCTTTATTTAAATCTTTTATTGCCTGTCTGCCCCAGTGGTATAAAAGGGCATTTACTAAAGTTCCTTCCCAGTTTCCACAGGCAGGATGAGTTACCATTCCACTTTCTTTATTTACCACGGTAACATTTTCATCTTCGTAAATAATGTCTAAGGGAATATCTTGTGGAATTATATCGTCGGGAACATTGTCGTCCCAGGAAATATCTATTTTGTCTCCGGCCTTAATTTTCTGGGACAGTTTTGCATTTTTATCATTTATTAAAATCTGATTCATTCCACTTTTTAATTTGGAACGATTCATTCCATCGGGTAAATTTGCAATATATTTATCTATGCGTTCATTTTTTGTATATTCCTGGGGAACGGTAAATCTTAAAAATGGCACTATTCAATTACCTCGATTACTTCATCATCAGCTTCAAGATTTTCTTTATCTGCTTGATTTTGATCTGCTTCTAAATTCTCTTCATTTTGATTTTCAGGCCCTGTTGGAGGTCCCAGCGGGTCATTTATTGGTGGAAGAGGTCTTTCTTCCTCAAATAGTTCTTCCTGGGGCTCTTGTTCGTAAATATTTAGATTTTCATTATAAAGATTTTTACTTGCCTTTTTTGCCTTGGATCTTTTTATAATTCTTACAATAAAATCTGTAAGACCAATGGAGGCTGATATTCCAAGAGAGGTTAAGATAATTTTTTTTGTTTCGTCGTTATCATATTCACTGGAACTTAAAAAATTAAAGGAAGAACTTTGTCCGCTTGCATATTTATAGGCAGAATAAGCAAGGGTTGTGTCCAGCATTACAAAAGGCATTGAACCCAGGGTAATAATTTCAAATCTGCGTAAATCTAAAAGGGCTTGGGGAAATTCATCATCATCGTAGGCTTTTGGACTGGTACTTGTTGAAGAGTCATCGGCAAATAAATTAAGAGAAAAAAGAGAAATTAATAAAATTACAAGTATTGATTTTTTCATATTAATTATAATTTCTTTCTCCAAAAATAGCGGTTCCAATTCTTACAATAGTAGAGCCTTCTTCTATTGCAATCTTATAATCTCCGGACATTCCCATTGATAATTCGTCTAATTTTAAGTGACTGTAATTTTTCTGCATATCTTCAGAAAGTTCTCTCAAGCTAATAAAAGATTTTCTGATTAATTTTTCATCCTGGGTAAAAGGGGCCATTGTCATAAAACCCTGAGGAATTATGTGGGGATATTCATTATTTGCAAGGGAATCAAGACATTTTATTAGCTGTCCTTTATCGGTAAAACCAGATTTTGATTCTTCTCCGGTGTGGATTTCAAAAAAGATTTTAATATTTTTATTTAATTTACAGCATTGATTTTCGATTTTTGGCAGAAGTTCACATCTGTCTATTGATTCAATACAATCTGCAATTTCTACAGCCTTGTTTACTTTATTGCTCTGTAAAGAACCAATTAAATGAAGAGAAATGTTTTTGTATTCTTCTTTGATTTGTGGAAATTTTGAATTTGCTTCCTGTACCCGGTTTTCTCCAAAAAGAAAATGTCCCGCCTTTATGGCTTCAATTACACTTTCCTGGGGATGGAATTTAGAAACGGCCAGAAGTTTTACACTTCCTGCTTTTCTGCCACTTTTTTCTTCTGCAATATTAATTTCTTTTTTTATATTATTTAGATTTTCTTCAATATTCATTTTTAACTCCTGAGTAATTACTTACAATCAAGATAATGCCATTATATCAGATAAATTTAATATTTGCTCTATGCTTAGAACTTCTGCCCTTAGCATTGGATCTATTTGGGCTTTTTCAAGATATTCAAGGGCTTTATCATTATTTTTTATGAAGCCTGTTAGATTATTCCTGACATTTTTTCTTCTTGAAGAAAATAAAGCCCTCTGTAATTTACAAAAAAGTTCTGGGTTTTTACAGGCTGGAAAATTTTCTTTAGGAGTCATAATAACGGCTCTTGAATCAACATTGGGTTTTGGCCAGAAGTTATTACCATTAAGGTCAAGTAAAGCTTTTATATCGTAAGCCCAGTTACAAAGTACAGAAAAAGATGAATAATCGGCAGAACCAGGTTTTGCACACATTCTCTGGGCTACTTCTTTTTGAACTGTAAATACGCATTTATCAAAACGGATATTGTTTTCTATTGTGTCTGCAATTATTGTTGCTGCAATATTGTAAGGAAGATTTCCAAATAATCTGTCTGGCTTTCCCTGCTTTTCTATTTCTTTTTTCCAGTTTTTTAATACATCCCCTTCGATAATCCTAAATTTATTTTTATCCTGATATTCCTTAAAAAAATCTGAGATAAGTGAAATAAAACCTCTGTCGATTTCAAAAACAGTTAAATCAGCTCCCCTTTCAAGTATTTCATGAGTCATTGCACCAAGGCCTGGTCCTATTTCCCAAACTCTAGTATTTTCATTTATATCAAGGGAATCGATAAGTTTTTTTCTGGCATCAGGAATTATAAGAAAATTCTGTCCGAATTTTTTCTGCATTGAAAAAGCATTCTGGTCAAGAATCTCTTTTAAATTTTTAGATGAATTATAATCTGGATGTGTCAAAAGTTTATCCTTGGAGCTTTTGCAAAAGTTCCTGTAATTAAGATAATAAGATTATATAAAATATTCATAATAAATTCACTATAAGGAAGTAAGACTGGCAGTAAAAGAGTCAGAATAATCAAAATTAAACCTAAAATTATAAAGAAGGAAATTAAAGGAGAAATAAAAAGACTTGAAATTATTCCAATTGGATAGAGGGCTCCAAAGGCTTTAATACAAATTGGGCCGGTAAATAATTGGGCCGCCGTGGATGCTGAAATTGAAGAAGAAATTTTTTCTGGGATTAATTTTTCTAGAAAGCCATTAATTAAGTCTGAAAATAAAAGTATTCCTGTAAGGGCCCCATAAGAAAGTTTAAAGGCAATGGAATAAATGTCCTCTGGAGAAATTATAACCTGCAGTAAAAAAGTAAAAGCCAGGGTGATTAATAAATCGGGTTTTTTATACCCCGCAAGTAAAGAAATAAAAAGCAGGGAAGAAAAAATAAAAGCCCGTAAAAGAGATGGAGAAAAACCTGCAAACCAAACAAATAAAAATAAAGTAATCAATTGTAAAATGTAAGTTGCTTTTTTTGATTTTAATTTTTTTCCTATAAATACTGCAAGGGAAGTAAAAATTGAAAGATGCATTCCTGAAAGTGCTAAAATGTGGGACAGCCCTGCATTTCTAAAAATATCCCCAACTTTTTTATCAAGATATTCTCGGGAACCGCTCAAAAGTGAAAGTAATAAGGCCCCTGCTTTACCCCAGGCATAAGTCATTCTTTTGAATTGAAGTCGGCAAAGGGCCCGGAAATAATCCACTCTACCATAAATATTTTCCGGCCAGAAAGAATCAAGACATTTTTTTACATTAAAAAAATCTCCGGTTAAATTTCCCTCAAAGTAAAAATATGCCCCGGCTTCATATAAAAAATTTTTCCCCTTATTGAGGCTGTACAATTTTCCAGGGTAATAGGCTTCGACCATTTTACTGGGAATTAAAAGATTTACTTTTCCAAAGGCAGAAGCTTTTATTCCATTTTTGTCCTGGATTTCTAAAATTCTGGCTTTACACATATAGCTTTTGCCCGAAGAAACTTTACTTGGGCTATTTTCTATATAACAGTAGATTTTTGTGATTGACTCTTTTTCTACAAGTGATTTTAAATTATTTCCTAAATTTATTTCATTTTTTGGAAGATAAAAAAATAAGAGACAGATAAAAACTGATAAAAAAATCGGATTAAAAAAATATTCTAACTTTTGTTTTATTCCCATTTACCAACGAAGTCCTGACAGTGCATTTCGTGCTGCTGTCAAAACCTCTTCTGGATAGAACAAAAGTGTTGTCGCTAGAAGGGAATCAAAAGCTGATTTATCGCCGATTGCACCTAAAGTATTAATTACAGAAAGAACAACAACTGTAGAAACCTCAGTATTATTTTCTTTCTGATTGTTCAACACTTCCAGATAACCTGTTAAAGGTGAAACCGCATAAATCGGTGCAAGATTCAAAAGTGAAGTAATTACAT
Source organism: Treponema sp. (assembly GCA_024682655.1). Taxonomy (GTDB): domain Bacteria; phylum Spirochaetota; class Spirochaetia; order Treponematales; family Treponemataceae; genus Treponema_D. Next base: position 5,858 of record JAIKYZ010000045.1, on the reverse strand, counting down.
AAGAGAAATCATCTTCGCTTATAAGGCCTGCTTCATATTCTTTTTGAGCAACATTAAAGAAAGTAAGTGCCAGACTCGAAGCTCTGGTCCACTTGTTTTCATTTAATATTTTAATTGCATCTAACTGAATAGAAATCAACTCTGAAGTAATTTTGGAAGAGTTGTCTATTATTATTATTGACTCGTTTAGTACATTTTCTGCAATTTCACACAAAGAATTTGTAGAAAATTCCTTATTTTTTAAGGATAAATCAAAAACCAGATAGAATATGTTAGAAAGCTCTTTAATATTATCTTTGTGAATTATATTTAATACTTCGTTCATTGAAATTGGAATCAAAGAAATCAAAGTATTTTGTAAATCGGCTGATATATTTTTTGATTTTGGATCATTCCATAATTTGTAAACCTGTTTAAATGAATCTTCTGTACCAATAACCTGTAAAGCTGCCAAAACAGATTTAATCACACTATTATTACTGTTTTCTAAATTATAATTTTCGATATAGGAATTGAGTAAGTTAACAACTGGGAAAATATTTATGTTTTCTTTAATGGCAATAAATTTTGAAATTATAGATACTTGAACTGTATTACTGTCATCAAAAATATTAAATAACTGAATTAATTCTTCAACTAAAAAGTCTTTGTCATTTGCAGAAAGAGATTTTACATCTTCTGGGGTAATAGAAATTATAGCAGCAACAGCAAGGGCTTCCAAATCTCTATCGTTTCCAAGAATTGATTTATTTTGAATAATAAAAGAAATGGCCTGGTTTGAAAGCCATTTTGCATCTTCTCCACTAGCTTCTCTTACAGCAAGAGTTTTTTCATTTATATTACCTTTAATAAAATTTATTATCTGAGATTCTGCATATAATGCTGTTAAAGAAAAAATTAATATTAGTGAAGTAAGTATCTTTTTCATAAATTCCTCATCTTAAGAAGTAGATTAAAGTTCTTCTAATTCACCTTCGATATCCAAAGCAGCTTCTGTATTCTTATCACTTTGATTATTATCGATTACATTATTACTGGCAGCTGAAATATTTGAATTTGCATTTTCTTCAAGCTTTTCAACTTTATTATTTTCATTTTCTTGATTTGCAGTTTCATTTTCAAGTTCAATTGCGTTATCTTCGTCAGTTTGTTCAATTGCCTGAATGATTTCTTTTTCGTCTGTTGGAAGAATCTGGTAAACAAAAGAAAGAATTTCATTTTTCATAGAAGGTTCAATGTGGGTACATTCAATATGAAGTAAAGACTGATTGTCTTCTTCGTTATATTCAACGGTTCTAACTATACCACTCATGATTATTAACTTATTCTGGATATTAAATTGAATCTTAATGATAATGTTTTCAACACCCTTTCCGCCAATTTTAATCTGAGCACCGGATTCTGAAATATCTACAATTTTACAGTGATATCCATTTTGAGTTTCTACTGCAGAATAATCAAGATTTTCTTTGCGAACAATAAATAAATCGCCAGGAATATCACATTTTGCTCTTACAGCCTTGCGTTTTTGAGTTCTAATTAAATTATTTGAATGCTGTAAAAATAAAGAAGATTTACCAATGTAAAGACCTGCCTGAGTTACTGTTGTGTCGAATACATAGCGGGCATCACCTTTACGCCAGAGGTAAACTGAAATTACCTTTCCAACCCATTCTTCGGCTGGAACAACAATAATATCCTTTTGCTTTGGAACATTTACTACAAGAAAAGAAGCATTTGCTGTGATTTCTGTGGCAAAAACACCTTTACCAGGTAAAATAATTCTTAATTTTTGACCTTTTTCCAGGGTTGTAGTTGTCTGTAAGCCTTTTTTATCATCAGCTTCGTTCTGTAACTTGGTTCTATAATCAAAAAGTTTAGTCATTATTTTTTGATTTTTATCTTCACCATCAGCTGAAGTTAAAGTTGAAATCTGTCCAATACATTTAGTTAATGCCGGCAGGGAATAAAAAAGAGAGGTTGGTTGTTGTAATTCACATAATTGAGAAACTTTCCAGAGGAGGTTTAAATCGCTGGCAGAAAATCCTTCATCAAATCCTGTAATAAAGAAGCGAATCTTATTACGGAAAACAGAAAAGATAAAGCCCATAAATATCAATACAAGTAAAAAAATTATAACTACTACAAGTGTGTACACAAATCCCTCGTTATTTTATAATAACACAAAAAGATGAAAAAACATACTTTTATTTGCGATTTACTGATATTTTGTGTTATTATTCTAGGTTTAGTTTTACCCCCACTTTTATCGTTTTTTAATTTAACAGACTTTAATAATATTGAATATAATCGCTTTCCTTTTCAACAATTGATTTTTTCTCTCCTTACAATTGTTGTTTATATCTTTTATCATGAAAAAGATACAAATCTAAAATCATCAAAAATGATTTTTTACAGGATTATATTCCCCTTTACCTTTACTTTTTGTGTTTTGTTTTGTTTGAGTCTCATAGTGACTTTTCTTTCAAAAATTATACCACATCAAATAGAAAAATTCGTTATCAGTGATTTGAATATAGAAAAGCCTTATGATTTTCTTACTTTTTTTAATTGTCTCCTTTCTTTTATTTTCGGCGCAATTTACGAAGAACTTTTGTATAGATTTTATCTAAATGATGCTGTAAACCTTCTTTTTAACAAAAAAGATAAAAAATCAATAAAAATTATTACAGAGATTTTAGTAAGCTTGATTTTTGCTTTTAGCCATTTGTATCTTGGAATATTTTCTGTTTTGAATGCGGCTTTGGCACATATAGTTTTACGAAAGACTTATCTTAAGTGTAAAAATGTTTATGCGGGAATCCTTGCCCACCTTGCCTACAATTTACTTACATTGATTTTATTATAAGTCCAAGTGGAGATTTTCATCTGGGAAGAAAAATTTTTATTGATTAAATAATCAAAATAATCAACTTGTAGAGAATATTGGCCTTCAATCTCTGAAGGATAAATTGAAAGTATCAGGCTGCTTTTATCTCCAAAATCAATAATCAACTGGGAATCTAAATCTTTTAAGGGAGAATCTGCAAAGCCACTGTGCCTTAAATCAAAAATCTTACTTATGTATTCATTAAATTCTTCTTTATCTAAGGAAGCTGAATTGATTTTTGACTGTCCTTTTGAATAAGTATATTTTACAACATCCCTGTAATTTCTTTTTCCTAGAATCTCTTTAGAAATAATTAAAGGATCACTCAAATATTGAATTGAAGTTGTCAAAAAATTATCGATTGTAGAGGAGATTTCGTAAACCTGAGGATTATCTGAATTTTTAAAATACCGGTAGCTGTCAGAAAAATCGTGGTTTCCAAAATTTATCTGAGTTGATTTTCCGTCTTTAAGATAATAAGTCAAAGAAAAAGCAGAGTCCCCGCCTTCAAAACCAAAGTTTTTGTCTTTTGAGTTATTTGAAATCTTATACACTTCTGAAATTTTTGAAAGTTCTGCAATTAAAGAGTCAATTTTTTTTGAATCAGCATAAATTACCTGATTTTCCTTTTTGATTTCCCATTTATTTAAGTTTTCATTATAAATCAGGCTGCAAGTTGAATCTAAATCGGAAAATTCAAATTGGCTAAGATTTTCTGTGTTTTTAGGATTTAAAAGAGATGTCTTTATAGCTTTTCTATTATCTTTTGAAGAAGTTTTTATAAAAGACAGTAGATAAGTTAGTGTAAAAAAGGCCACTAAAGACCAGATGATTATTAATTTTCTTTTCATTTTTTATGGCCCTTTACAATTACAAAAATTAAGAGATTTGTGACTAATATCAAGAGTGGTAAAAGAAGGCATTCATAAATAAAGGTAAAGATTTCTTTATCAAGGAAGCTTTCTAAATCTGAGATTTTATAAAGTGAAGTATCTTCCGATATTCTGCTTTGTAATTCTGCTAATTCTTCTTCCCCATTTAATTTTAATAAGAGGTTTGTAATCAGTTCAAAATTTCTGTAATCCATTACTTCCATGGAATTATAGCCTGTCATAAGAGTGTTTATAAAATACTGGTCTGGAATTACAATAATTTTCTCTTTATTTGTTTCTAAAAGATTGTAAAGTCCCTGTATTTGACCTGTGATTTCTACTGCAAGAATCTTACTTTCTTTTGGGTAATTTGAAATATCGGAATTTTCCAGCATAAAAGGATTACTTTCGATTAATCTTTTTGGACTTTTTTTATCAACCGGGTAAGAATAGGCTGCAGGACTTGATAAAATGTAGGCCCGGGCATTTTCATTATTGATTTGAATTGGACTTGCCCAGAAGAAAGTGGCTCCTAATTTACAATTTTCCTGAGGCATTGTATTTATCCAGAGGGGATAATTTAAAATTTTACTTTTATTCTTTGCTTCTTCAAAAGGATTTTGATTTTCTTCCTGACTGTACATTGTAATTTGGGAAGAGGAAATATCTGCTGCAATTTCTTCTTTAAAAAAGATTCCCCAGTTTTCCAGCATTTCAATTATATTTGTCTTTTGATTTTGACTTATGCTCCAGTCCCCTTCTATATCAACAGAATATGGACTTACGTTAAAGAGTGCGTTTCCCCTGTTACTTAAAATATAATTTTCAATAGCAATTGCTTTTTCGATTGGTATTTGTGAATCTCCAATAACATATAAAAGCCCTGAGGTCTGGTCTAAGATTTCTTGAAAATTAGGATCGTTTATAAAAATTGGATTTGTTGTAAAGCCATTAAGGCTAAGGTAAGGAACCAGGTAAGAATAATCCTGGGTAAAATTCATGCCGTTTCCAATAATTACATTTACAATTCTATTATTTTTGTGAATTAAATCTTTAATTTTTGAGTCTAAATCATATTCTAGGCTGTCCGCAGAAAGAATAAAGGAACTTGCTTTAAAATCTCCCTGATTTTCGATAACGATTGAAGAGAAAACATCAAGAAATTCTGTTGAGTTATTTTTACTGGTTCTCATCTGCTGGCTTTGTATTCCGTAGGCCTGTAATTTTTGAGCAAGGCTTGAATCTTTATCGGGGTCTTTAATCAAAAGTGAGATTTCTTTATTTTGTTCTGCATAAAGTTTTAAGAAGTCACTTACATCCCTGATTTGTGGATATAAAGAGTTTAACGAAGATGATCTGTAATAAGTTATTTTTACCGGCTGATCAATTTCTTTTAATAAGCTTTTTGTATATTTTGCTAAAGAATAGGTCTTGTTTTTTGATAAATCTAAGCGGAAATAATATCTTCCGGAATTTAACATTACAATAAAAGTTAGAAGAATAAGGCCAATATTCAAAGAATGGTAATTTTTATCATGATTTTCGGCTTTTAATTCAAGTGTAAAATTTGTTAAAAGAAAAAATAATACAGTAGAAGCAGAAAGCCAGATAAAATCTCTGGAATCAATAATTCCCTTTCCCGCAGCGTCAAAGTGCCAGGCAAAAGATATTTTTTTTAAGATTTCCGAAAATAAATTTCCTAATGGAATGTAAAGGCTAATCAAATGAGCGCAATTGATAATCAAAAGTAAAATAATAGACAGCAAAAGGGCGGCGATTTTAGATTCGATTATATGATTAATAAAAATACAAAGACTTATGATTGAAGAGCCAAATAATAAAAGGCAGAGAAAACTTGTAAATATTTTTCCTAAATCTAAATCTCCAAAAAAGTTGATTGGAATAATACAAAGAAAAGTAAAAATAATTACTAAAAGATATAAAAGAAATTCACTTATGATATAGGCTAAAATCTTCTTACCCTTACTCAAAGGAATAAAATCATCGTAGGAAAAATTAGGATTTTTGTAAGATAAAGATTCCCAGCAATACGATACAATTAAAAATCCAGACTTGATAATGGAAAATATAGGCTA
>JAIKYZ010000042.1 GCA_024682655.1 Treponema sp. | reverse complement strand
GAACTTTTTATGTAGAAGGAATTGGTCCAAATGAATGGGCAAGTGGTCAAAGCGATGAAGATTATAGCGTTGCCCTTTACACAGAAATTGACGGACAAGATATTGAAGCCGAAAACCTTGGCGTAGACGAAAATGGAATTTATAAATTTAAAATCCAAGAATATAGCGATGGCTGTAATGATAATAAAGATATTCTTTTAAAAGTTCTACTTACAGATTCCGTTGGCTGCCAGTATCTTTATGACGAAAAATACATTCCAAATGGTTTTAAGGTCCTGCCAAGTCTTTATATTTCATCAGATGATTCAAAAATATATTCTTTTTCTATTAAGGCTGAAGAATTAAATGAAAGGTCTACCGATGCTGCAAGTCTTTCTTACGAAAAAGCTTATCAAATGGCCTGGGATGATGAAACTGTAGAGGCTTATAATGATAAGAAGACAACTTATACTTATTACGATACAACTTTGGCTGAAACTGTAAAGTGTAAATATAAATACACTTCAACTGAAGATATTTCTTTTGATCATATATTAGATGCAATAAATAAAGCTCAAAGCTCTTATTATGGAATAGAGAATTATTTAACAAAAGGTGGAAAATATTTTAAGGATATAAACTATGAATCTTTTATTTATAGTTTTGGTGGCATTTCGGGAAGTAATGGTTCAAAATTCTTTGATCCAACCGTTGGCGCTAAACCACTATTAGAGTATAGTCTCTATACTGATACTTCTTTTGATCCAATTACTAATTTGGATGAAGTAGATGTATCTTTAATGCCAGTTTATACCTATGGTTCCACTCTTATTTATGGAAAACCAATTGTTAAGACTTATACCCCTTTTTCAACTGCTTCAACAGAAACTTATATTTTAACTTACGATGTTGTCGATAAAGGTGGAAGTGGAATAAACACAGGAACTAATTCTGCTTCTTTTGAAAATGTAAAAGTTTCGGATGCAGAAGGAAATGATATAACTTCAGAATTCGATATAGAGTATTATCTTATTTCTAATAATCAATATTCATATCTTTCTAAAAACTTTACATATCGTTCCACATTATCAAGTGGAGGCCAATACACAGTAGTTGTAAAGGCTATTAAAAAAGATGACCCTTCTATTGTAATTTCCGAAGCAAAAACTTGCGATAAAACGGTTGTTGATACTTTTCCTCCGGAATTTACGTATGACAACAGATATGAAAGAACATTTTATGATATTTATGGGAATGGTAGACTTTTAAGACTTCCACTTATTTATGATGGGCTTTCAAATTCTACAAATTCTTACAAAAATGTTTTATCTGATATAAAAAGTATCAATTCAAATTTTGCGGTGGATTCTTCAATCACTTCAGAAAATAGTCAAGTAAAGATTCCTTATGATTATTTTTGGGTAAAATGTGATTCTACATTGTCAGATTCAGATATAGTTGATAAGTCAAATTATGTCCTTAGAAATGTTTATGCTTCTTTTAGTAGTAAAGCCCCAGTCTTAACAGAAACTGAAGTAATTAAGAATTCTGTAAAAAGTGGTACTTCTTATTTTACTTGGTTTATTGCTGATGAAATCACTAAGGAATTAGTTGATAAGGCTGAAAGTACAGATATTACTGATTCAACATATCAAACTACATATGAAAATGGATTAAATGTTCCATTTAATATTTATGTACCTGCAGATGGATTACCAGAGGCATCTTATGTCTTGTATGTAAAAATATATGATGAAGTAAAAAATTATGTATTTTTCCCAATGTCCTATTATCATTTTGAAAGAAAGACTTCAAAACCTGAAATCTCAAATAATTCTACAAATTATACTTTTGACTATGAATTAAAAAACCCCATCATAAACGGACAAGAAATCACAAGTTTCGATTTAGATTCATGTAAAACTTTAGGTATTCTTGAAAAAATAGATACTAATGAAGGAAGCTGGGAATATGACTCTGTTACTTCTTTAACACCTTCAAGTGCTTCAGTTTCTTCTACTTTAACTTTAGATTCTAATTCTTCTTATAGGTATCATATATATTATTATAGAGTGTATGAAGATAACGAAGTGAGTTCATATTATGGATATGATATAACACTAAGAAAAAATTATTTTCACACCACCTCCGACTACATCTACTTCAACACCGCGGTTTCAGAATCAACGGCCTATAACTTATTGGAAACTACAAATGGTGTAACGGTTTACGGTAAGGGGCTTGTTCAAACTGTTTATATGCCAAAATCAGACGATGGAGAATATGTAGATTATGGGGATGATATTATTGCCTGGGAATCTGCGGCAAATATTCTAAATCCTGTTTATTTTACTACTGATGTTAATAATTACTCTGGCTACGAAGCTGTTCCTGATAATTCTTCTTACAGGATTATTGTTCACTTTGCGGCTGCCGACGGTAATGGAGAAACTATAATCAGTCCTCTTCACACTAAATAAAGGGGAGTTGTAAAATGAAAAAACTTTTACTTGTAAAATCTTCCATTGTATTTTTTGCGGGGCTTTTTTTAGCGGGCTGTCAGTTATTTACAGAAAACAGTCTTTTAAAAAATCAGCTGGAAGAAGAAATTCAGTATGCAAATGCCGACTCTTATACAATTACTCTTGAAACAGAAAGTTCAGACTACGGTCAGCTTTCTCAATCTTCTATAAAATTAAAAAATTCTGATAAGGTAAGTATAAAATTCCTTCTGGCTTCCGGTTATTCCTTTAAATCCTGGGAATGTAACGATTCTGATGCCATAAAATTTGGCGATGCAAGTGCCCCCGAAACCACTGTCACTCTTGTAAATGGCCGCCAGGGGCTTGTAATTTCGGCCCTTTGTTATAAAGATTTTGCCCTTGAATCAATCACTCCAAAAAATAATGCCTTGGGGGTAGAACAGGATTCTCCTATCATAATTAAATTTAGCGAAGCCGCAGATCCAGAATCTTTTGAAAATAAAGTAAAAATCCTAAATGAAGATTCGGTAGATATTTCTTCTTCGCATTTTGATTCTTATATCTGGTCTGATAATAATACGGTTCTTAAAATCCCTGTTAAAAAAGAAGTTAGCATTTTGGAAAGTGGATTAGGCGAAATTACAATTACTTTTTTAGAGGGAATTTATAATTCTGATCATTCAAAAAGTCTGGAAAAAAATCTTTCTTACACTTACAGAATCAACTCCGATAAGGATTTATCAAAACCGGTAATTACATCTTTTAAAATTGCCAAAAGTAAAGAGGCCCTGCTTTCGGAAGATTCTTCTGACCTTATAAAAACTTCCTCTTATTATGAATTGAGCCAGGATTTTCATGTGGGAAAATCAATTTGGCTTTACTGTTCTGTTAGTGATCAGGGTAGCGGGGCTTATAATCTTGTAATCAACTCAAATATAAACGCCGCCTCTGGTCAATTCCAGCTTGTAGACACCTTAAATAATGCTTATGAAATTGGTCCTTACCAGCTTGATATTTCCTCTTTTGACGATGGTCCAATCTCACTTTCTTTTGCGGTTAGTGATTATTGTGATAATAAATCAACTTCTTCTTACCTTTATAAATTCTATAAAGATTCAAGTGTTCAAATTCCTTCAGATGTAAAAATCTATAATAAACTTCCAGAAGATGAAATTATTTTTACAAATGTTGTAGAAAATGATGGAAGTGATTTTAATATTTATTACCAGTCTCAGGATTTTATGGACTCTTACCGTAGAATCTATGTTTCGGGCGTTACCGGCGACACCTGGGGAGATAATTTTACAGAAGAATTAAGCCAAGATAGTGTAAAAATTTTTTATACCTTAGATCAAATTGAAAAAGAAGCGGAATTTGTAAAAATGACAGAGGAATCTGAATCTTCTGGCATCTATACTTATGAATTTTTACTGGAAGAAATAGAAGATTTGGACCAGGATTTAGAATTACAGGTGGAATTTTACGATTCTCTGGGTAATTCTGCACTTTTAAATCCATATATTCCAGGTTCCGATCTACAGTCTTTTTCTTATCAAAATAATTCTTATGGCCAACTTTATCTAAAAGCTCAAAAAGCCTGCCCGGAAAATACCAGTCTTACTTTCCGTTATTTTAATGAATTTACCTGGGATGATTCTGCAATCGAATATTTTAATGAAGAAACAAGTAAAAATCGTAACTCTTCTGGAGAACTTTATCAAAGTCCAGACGGGGATGAAATTGATTTTGATTTTTGGTTTAATATGCATAATTCTTACTGGGCTTCAAATGGTAAAAGTGATTATATTCAAAAAAATCAAACTTACATAAAAGATTCTTATTATTACGATGACTTTTACATTTTTGGAAATCCTCAGACTTCAGATTCGGATTATCGTTCTGTAACTATTGCAAATGACTCTTCCGCTTCTGATATTGAAGTAACTACTTGTGATTATATTAATATTCCAAAATATTCTGCAGGCAGCCGCTATCAGGATAATTCTTATTTAGGCGACAATTTGCAGGCTTACATACTTCCTCTTTATTCTTCTAGTAGAGCAAATCTTTACGGCAAAGCAATCAAAAAAGAAGTTTTTATTGGTCAGATTCAGTCAAGCAGCGATTATGAATTAACTTTTAGCGATTTAATTGACATTACCCCCGGGGAAGCAAATTCTTCTGTAACAAAAGCAAGTCTTAAGGATGTAAAGGTAACTTACCTGGGCGAGGATGTAAGCAGCGATTTTGATTTTACTTACTACATTAAAAATGACCAGACAATTGATTATTATTACCAGCCAGATATTGAATTTGATTCAATTTTAACTGATGGCGGAGAATATCGTGTTTTGGGAGTTATTGCTACTAAAAAATCTGACTCTTCTGTAAAAATTAGACAAGAAATTGGTACTCTTGTTCCTGCCTGCGATAATTATCCTCCATATTTTAAGGAATTGGGCTCAAGTTATTATAACACTCTTCCACTAACTCATGATTATATTAAAATTCCTTTACTTTACCAAAACCCAGATACTTTAACTTATGAACCTCTTTTTGATGATAAAACTATTTCAAGTCAAAATAAATTTGGTGTTTCTGCTAACAATCAAAGCGCTGCAGAAAGTGTAAACTATGATTATTATTGGCTTCCTTATGATTCTTCCTGGGGCCAGAATCTGCCAAATTTACAGGAGTCTACAATAGAAGACTCTGCCGTTTTAAAAGGTTCTTCTTATTTTAATTGGTGGAATGCAGATTCTTATGTTAGTGGTGGTAATGCTAGCTTAAGGATGAATGTGCCTTATGACTTAAGCCTTCTTTTGGGTAAATATCTTTTATGTGTTAAGATTTACGATGGATATGGCAATTACTGCATACTTCCAATTCTTTATGAGGATTTTGAATTTATTGAAGACAGTGAATTAGAGTGTACTTCTGAGAACACTACGATAACTGGTGTAAGTCTTACTTTAAGTGATTCTTCTTTATATAGAAAACAAACTTTACTGATAATGGAAGTTTATAACTCTAGTACAAAGACCTGGGGCCTTGCTGGGTCTGTAAAGATTGCAAGAAACAATAATATTCTTTCTCTTGATGGTTCATACAGTCTTGGTAATTACTTACGTCTTAGAACAATTTCCTATAAAGCTATTGAAGAGGCCAGTGATCAGTCTCCTTCCATTCTTTATTCTTACCCAAAATATTTAAATCTGCCTGCGGAAGACACAAGTTCTGTTAATCTTCTTGATACAGATTATGGAGTTACAATCACAGGTAATGCCCTGGTAGAAATTATTTATGCTCCAAAAGGTGAGGGCTTTGGAAATAACATAAACAAATGGAAAATTTACGGTACAATTGCCGATACTCAGCTTTATTCAGGAACTGGAGGAAACCCTTATAATATCACAGATCTTTCAGCACTTCCTCAAGATTGCGAATATGTAATTGTAGCCCATTTTTATAACGGTCAAACTTATATTTCCGGCGTCTACAACAATTAAAAGCCTTAAAAGTTACATTGAAAATAATAAAAATATTCTTATTATATTCTAATAAACTTTACATTTTCTCATAAAACTCTTAATATTCTTTCACTATGAAAAGATATTTTACTTTATTTACCTTATGTTTGTTTATTGGAGTCATTACATCATGTTCTAATGTAATAAATATGATCATGGCTCCTTTTGCACCAGACTTTGAACCAACAGTTAAAGTTGCCAAAGATGGTGCCCATGTTATTTGTAGTCTCGATATAAATAAAGTTTATTCCGAAACTGACCCTAAAGAATGGGAACAGGGATATGCTGTTTATGTATGGAGATCTACAACTAATCCTTATCAAGATTATGAACTTGTTGCCAGAGTTTATAATTCATCCGCAATTGGTAACTATACCGGTTATACAAGTAGTGAAAATGGTACAAGTTATGTAAGTTACGACTATACTCTTGATACCAGTGATGAACTAAACATTATGTATAAGGGTGGAAATATGGATCTTCTTGATATCACTCCCCTTTCTACAACTTGTTACTACCGCACTTCTGTTCTTACCCTTGAATGTAGTCACACAGAAACTGATACATCCGAATCAATTAGCTACAATTTGAACCAGGAAACAAGTGGTTGGGTTCAAGTAGAAAAGATTACTAGCGGAGGTGATTCAGATGACTAATAAAAAAGGACTTTTATCAATTTTACTTCTTTCTTTTATTTTTACAGGGCTTCATGCTCAAACTCTTGATGCTTCAAAATTAACTGATAATCTTGCACGAAGTGTTAGCCTTTCTAATTTATTCTTTGGAAGATTTTCTGGTTATGTAAATGAACTTTATTACAATGTAGATGAATATGATGAATTTGTTCCTTCATATTTAGATACTTACCTGGATGCTTTATGGTACACAGGTTTTGATATCAACACAGATTATGGCAGCCAGACTGGTTCTTTGATTAAAGGTTATGCAGATCTTTTTACAGGTTACAAATTTAATAACCTTATCTTTGCTTTTGGTACTGGTGGTACAAGACACGGTGTTTTCCTTTCTGATATTAATTTTAATCTTCCAAGTGATGACCCAATGAGAAGTAATGCTCTTTTGAAGACTGTTAAAGTAACAGACTTTATGGGAAATCAGCTTTTGAATGATATTTACTCTGTAGTTGGTGGTTGGAACGGATATTTCTGGCTTGGCGGTTACTTCCTTACTTGTAAAACTTTCGATTCTCTTTCAAGTGGAGTTATGTCAAATACAGCAAAAACAAGTTTAGGTTACTGGGGATTAAAATCTCAGATCTTAAGTACACTTTATACAGATTTACTTTTTGATACAGATTTTGCTCTTGAATCTTTTGACTGGACAGTTGATGTAATTACTTTGGCTGCTCTTATTGCAGGAAACGCAATTGGTTTAGACTTAAATGTTGCAACTGGTGTTAACTGGGATTCTGTAAGTGCTGTAAGTCAAAATAAGACTGAAGATAAAATCGACTGGAAATCTTTCTACATTCCTTTAGATTACAGTCAGACTTTTGGAGACAAATACTTTAACTGGTCTATAAACGCAGGTACAAGACTTGCTGTTGGAGAATTCTACCATCTTGCAGGTTCTGTTTTATCATCTGCAGTTTTAGGTGCTTCTGTAACTTACAGAAAAGATCATGTAAGTAAAAAAGGTGTTGCTTCTTACAATGAATTTGCTGCTTCTCTTTCTACATCTTTCTATTCAAATAAAAACCTTGCTTACTATGGTAATTCTTCTTCTACAAAGGCTTTTGGTGTTGATTTTAGATTATCTTATGAATACACAGATATGATTACACTTGAAGCAGTTTATAAGAGAAACTACTTTTCTGATTTGGCTGACTTAAACGAATGTAAAGATAAACACATTGTTGGCTTTAATGTTCGCTTTACAATTCCAACAGAAGATTATAAGATTGGTCCAAGACCAGAAGTTGAAGAAGAAAATTCAACAGAAATCGAAGAAGTTGAAAGTTCAGATTCATCAAGTGAATTAAATTCTTCTAGCCAGGAAGTTCAAGTAGAAACTTCTGGAAGTGAAGAAAGTATTTCTGATCCAGATGCAGTATATTTGGATAATACACTTTAATTTTGGACAGTAAAGTTAAAATTTAAATCTAAATAATCTAAACAGTTACTTTTGAATATTAATATTCACAGGTAACTGTTTATTTTTTTAAAAATCTATATACTATTACACTATGGAAAATTCTAAGATTGCAAAAGTAATTGCCATTACTGGTTCTGATGGAGCAATGGGTGGTGAAGTTCTTGCACATTTATTAGCTTCAAAAAACAATTATCAATTAAGATTATTTATTTACAATCAG
>JAIKYZ010000025.1 GCA_024682655.1 Treponema sp. | reverse complement strand
TGTCTTCTCAAAAAGATGATGACGGCGAAACTTATAATCCTTTTGCCGCTTTGTTGAAGAAATAGAAAAATTACGGATGTTAAAATTGAATGGCTGAAATATCGCCATTCAATTTAACTTAGAGTTTCTTAAGAAACTCTTATATTGCGAATCAAATATCCTCGGTTGTTGAAACAACCTGCGGTATTTGATTTTAAGGGACAATTTGGATATTGGCCCTGAGATTTTTCGGGGCCATTTTTTTTTATAATTATGTCTTTATAAGACTCAATTTCTGTCATTTTTATTCCGAAAATATTATTATGCCGAAAAACTCCTATGAAAAACCAGATTACTGGTCACAAAAAGCATTCTCTGAAGGTTATCCTGCTCGTTCAGTTTACAAATTAAAGGAAATTGACGAGAAATTCGGAATGATTAAAAAGAATTATACTGTTTTGGATTTAGGTGCCGCCCCGGGAAGCTGGACTACTTTCCTTTTAAGACAAATGGAAGGAAGTGGAAAAGTTGTTTCCTGCGATTTGAATCCTCTGTCTAAAACTGTAAAGGGAGAAAACCTGACTTTTATTCAAGGAGACCTAAATGCTCCCGAAATTCGTAAAAGTATTAAAGATAATGGACCTTATGACCTGGTAGTTTGCGATGCAGCACCAAAAACTACAGGAAACAGAACTGTTGATACAGCTCGTTCCGAACAGTTGGTAGAAATGGCAATCTGGTATGCTCAGACAATGTTAAAACAAGGGGGAAATTTTACAGTTAAGATTTTCCAGAATGGGGACCAGCAAAGATTATTAAAAATGATGAGAGAAATTTTTGCACAAGCCAAGGGATTTAAACCTGAAGCCTGCAGAAATGAAAGTTTTGAAACTTACTTGGTGGGGATTAATAAAAAATGAGAAAGTTATTTAATTCAAAACGATTGTGTTGTATAATGACTTCAGCAAAAACTGGAATAAAAATGTTTTTTAAGACAAAAACCGTTTCTATTCTAGCTTTATCTGTATTTGGCTTTTGTTTTGGCCTTTGTTTAACAGGTTTTGTAATTACAGAATCTGGGAAAGTAAATAATCGCAAGGGTGTGGGTGGTTTTGAAACTGCCACAGTTCCTGAATACAATGAGAATCTTGAATCTTTCTTAGTTGAAAATTCAGAAAAGTTAGAAGAAGAATTAGTAAAAAGCGAAACTACTCAAGAAGAATCTCTCATTACTTACGAGACTTATCGTGTCAAAAAAGGCGATATGATTGGTTATATTGCCGATGAATTTGGTATTACCCAGGACACAATTATAAGTGTAAATAATATTAAACAGTCAAGATTAATTCAGGTTGGCCAGTATCTTAAGATTCCTTCTATGACAGGAATTATTTATACAATCAAAAAAACTGGCGAAACTCCTGCTACAATTGCCGAAAAATACGAGATTGATGCCGAAAAATGTGCAAAGGTAAATGCAATGGCCGTAAATACAGAATTAACAGCCGGCGCTTCAATCTTTGTTCCAGATGCAGAATTAGATTGGACAACAAGACAGGAAATCAACGGAGATCTCTTCCATAGACCTATCCATGCAAGATATTGGCTTTCGTCTCCTTATGGCTGGCGTGATTCTCCATTCAACACAGGAAAACGTTCCTTCCACGGTGGAATTGATATGGCTTGTTCTAAGGGAACTCCAATTTATGCTTCTTTAGACGGAGTTGTTACTGCTACCGGTTATAATGCAACTTATGGAAATTATGTAATTGTAGCTCATCATTCAGGTTATAAAACTTTGTATGCTCATATGTCTGCAATTACCTGCCGCAAGGGTAACTTTGTTTATACAAATACAATGATTGGTCGTGTAGGTTCAACTGGTATGTCTACAGGTCCTCACTTACATTTTACAGTTTATAAAAATGGTAAAACTGTAAATCCTTCACTTTTATTAAACTAGTTTTTTTACTTATATAAAATAAATACTTTTAAGACCCGCAATTTTCTGCCTCAGCTGCTTAGTTGCGGGTTTATTTATTATTCGATATAATCCCCCTTATGGAAACACGAAACATTTTTGAAAACCTTTCTTGTATCGATCACAGATACTCTTTGTCGGAAGCCGATGCTTTTAACGGCCTTTCTAAATACATTTCTGAAGAAGCTTCAGTTCGTTCTCATGCAAAATGTGAGGCCGCTCTTGTAAAAGCCCACTTAAAATTACGTGGTCAGCTTACAGATGCAATTGCAAAAGAACTTGATTCAGTTGCAGAAAATATTGATCCTGAAGAAGTTTATAAAGAAGAAGAAAAAACAAAGCACAATATCCGTGCCCTTGTAAATGTTATGAAGACAAAGGTTAATTCTGAGATTGGTCCTCTTATTCACCTTGGTGCTACATCGGTTGATATTCTTGATACTGGTTTAAGCTGCCGTATGCGTGATGTTACTCAGAATGTTGTACTTCCTGAACTTAAAAAGCTTGAAAATTACCTTTGCGATATTGCAGAACGTGAATGTGCTACTCCACAGGTTGGACGTACTCACGGTCAGCATGCTGTTCCTATTACTTTTGGCTGGAGCATTGCAGAATTTGTTGCCCGCCTTGGTAAATCTATTTTACGCATTGAAGAACTTTCTAATCAGTTAGTTGGAAAATTGGCTGGCCCTGTTGGTTCTTACAATGGTCCTTCTATGATTGTTAAAGATCCTGAAGAATTGGAAAGAACTTATGTTGAATTCCTTGGTCTTCAGCCTTCTGAATATTCTAACCAGTTAGTTGAACCAGAGCATGTTCTCCGTCTTTTGCTTGAGATGAACGTTGCTTTTGGTATTATTGCTAACCTTGCAGATGACCTCCGTAATCTTCAGCGTTCAGAAATTGGTGAAGTTTTTGAATACTTTGCTTCTACTCAGGTTGGTTCTTCTACTATGCCTCAGAAACGTAATCCATGGAACTCTGAACACGTTAAGTCTTTGTGGAAGGCTATGTGTCCTCGTGTAATTACTTTCTATATGGACCAGATTTCTGAACATCAGCGTGATTTGACTAACTCTGCTTCTCAGCGTTTTATTTCTGATTATGTTGCAGGCTTTACTATGGCTGTTGCCCGTATGAATTCAGTTGTAAAAGGCTTACAGGCAGATAAAGAAGGTATGGCTCGTAATCTTGAAAATGCCGGTGGTAAAGTTCGCGGTGGTGTGCTTGCTGAACCAGCTTACATTCTTCTTGGAGAAGCAGGTTACAATGATGGCCACGAAGTTATCCGTAAGATTACTTTGGAAGCTGAGCAGTCTGGAAAAACTTTCTTTGAAGTTCTTAAAACTCACGAAAAAGAATTTGCAGATATTACAGCCCAGTTGGAAAAACTTGGTGTTGAAAATCCTGCGAACTTTTTTGAACATCCTGCCAACTACTGTGGTTTGGCTGCCGTTAAATCAAAGAGACTGGCTCAGAAATACAAGGAATTGTGTAAGTAATAATGTTCAAAGAACTGCTTAAGTAGGATAAGCTAAAAATTACTGGCGCAATTTTTTTAACGCTTTTCGATTGAACAAGGGCTGCCAGCAGCCCTACACATATTTAAAATTATATAACACAAATTTTTTGTCTGATAAGACTTCTTCATTTATAATCCTTGCGGAGGTTATTATGAAGAAGTCTTTTGTTTTTTTATTATCTCTTGTTTTTATTCTGATATTCTCCTGCAAATCTAATGTTCCAACCGAAGAAAGTATTCCCGATTATCAATTGGATTTGTCAAAAATTACTCTCTGGGGGATATCTGATCAAGATGATAGGCCCTGTGGAACTTACGATAAGTCAAGTCATGTCCTTGAAATAAATTATCAGTACAGGGGTGCTCAAATCTATTTTGGAGATTTTGACGCTTCTGCTTATAAATATCTTTGTATTGAATATCAGGACAGCTCTTTGCCTTATAAATTTTATGTAACTTAAAATGGTGGAGCGGAAAATTCCTCTAGTCTTTGCGAAAAATACAGATACCGCCAGTATGTTGAATTAAATTCTTCTGCCTCCTCTTCTGTAAGAATGATTTTTATTCAACCTCATAAAAGCGGAACCACTTCTACAAAAATAAATGCAATCTACTTTACCCAGAAAAAAATTATTAATGCCCCTGTCATAGATTCTGGTTCTTCCTCTTTTGATAATTCTATTTCTTCTGTAGATTTAGTAAAAAAGATGAAAGCAGGCTGGAACCTTGGAAATTCTTTGGATTCACATTCTTTTAGCTGGCAGGAAAATCCCTGCCAACAGGGCCTTGAATCAGAAGTTGGCTGGGATGATTTATATGTTACAAAAGAGATTATTGAAAGTGGCAAAAATTTAGGCTATTCAACAATTCGAATTCCTGTTACCTGGTACAATCACATAATTGACGATGAATATACAATTGACCCCGACTGGATGGCCCGTGTAAAAACCATTGTAGATTGGGCCTATAACGCAGGTTATTATGTAATTTTAAATGAACATCACTCAGTTCACGGGGATTCAGAAACAAGTTATAAGGATGACGGTTCTTATGATACTCGGGCAATGAATTCTCCTTTGGAATATGGGGATGGCTATATAGTTAGAAATAATTCTACAGATATAAAAGAGTCTGAAAAATTTCTTATTGCAATCTGGAGGCAAATAGGAAAGGCTTTTAATAATTCCTACGGCGAAAGATTAATTTTTGAAACTATGAATGAACCAAGAAATACCAGTCATGGTTCCCACACCTGGTATCCGGGCCTTTCTGGTAGCTGGCCTTCTGGCTATCCTTTTGATCATACTGACTGTGAAGAATGTAAAAAGGATTATGAAATTTTAAATCAATATAATCAGCTGGTACTTTATGCAATTCGTTCTACGGGTGGAAATAATACTAAGCGCTTTGTAATGATTCCTTCCTTGTGTACAGGACTTGAACCTGCCTTACATGAATTATTCAAAATGCCAGAAGACCTTGCCGACGATAAATTAATTTTGACAGTTCACCTCTATCCTTTTGGAACTTCCTCTGATGAAAGCCCGGTAACTTTCTCGGATGAGGTAAAAAGTAAGTGTGATAGTCTTAAAGATTTAAATGCAAGATATATTTCAAAAGGAATTCCTGTTGTTGTGGGCGAAACTGGCGTTCACAGAAAAAAAGTAGACCTGTCAGAACAAATCAAATGGATTTCTTACATGGCAGGTCTTGCAAATGATTATGGAATGTCTGTGGTTTATTGGGATTCCGGAGCTGATAATGAAAACACCATGGCTCAAATAGACAGAGAAAATCTTTCTGCCTATCAGCCAACTTTTGTCCAGGCTTTTTTATCAGCTTTTAATTAATCCTTAAAATTTTCATCTTCCTGTAATTGAAGTTCAAGATCTCTGAGTGATTTACTATAGGTAAGACGATCTAATCCTTTTTGAAGTAATTCTTTTGCTTCCAGATAGGAACCGGCCCAGTATAAGTCTACAACTTTATTGTAAACATATATTTCGTAGAATTCGTCGTAATCCTCTGTGCTCAAGTATTGACCGTAATTAAGCATAAGTTTTTCGTAATAATCATGATCATCAGGTTTTGAAACGGCAAGTTTTCTAAAGGCATAAGCGGTATTATTAAGCATCAACTGACTTCTGCCATATTTTGCATATTTGTCCTGAATTGCTTTAGTTACATACATTGCTTCAAGATATTTATCTTCGTTACAAAGATAGTACATAACATTTCCTGCATTAAAGAATAAATCTTGAAGGGCTTCTCTTGTATTTAACTGTAATTCTGTTGAATCCAAGGCCAACTGTAAAATTTCTTCTTTGTTTATATTTTCTTCTTTTGTTAAAAATACAATGCGGTTACTGTAAATAGTCGAAATAAGTCTTCTTCCAGAGATTCTTTTTCTTTCGTCATAGGCTCCAGGGGCTAGGAAAGGACTGTATTTTTTACCGGCGGCTGAAGTTACTTTAATCTGCTGTCCAGGTTTATAACCAAAAGGATTTGTAGTTTCAACATCAACTTCTTTGCCATTATCCAAAACTGTACAGAAAACATGGGTTGGAGTTTCGTTTGCAATTACCTTAAATCCCTTTCTTTTCATCATATACATATAAAGAACTGCAGAAGAAACACAGTTGTATAAACCAGTGTCCAGAAGTTTATCCATGTAAGTCTGATTTTCATCATACTCAACAAGAATATCTTTATCATAAAGGAAAAGAATTCCGGCTTCGGCATCATTTAACTGAGTATTTTTTGTAGTTCTATACAAAACGTATTCATTGTAGATTTCATCTACACGTTTTAAATATCCAGGTATTTTTGAATCAGGAACTCCAGAGGCTATTAAGGCTGCTCTTACAAAATCTTCCGGCTCCATTTTATCTCCGGCCAGAGTTAATTTTGTTATTGCAGGATTAGGAATAAGCTTCATATCCTCTTCAATTTTAATTTGCGCAAACAAACTGCTTGTGATTATAAATAAGAGAAATGTTGAGATAATAATCTTTATTGACTTTTTCATTTTACTCTCCTTTTTATTTATTAAAATAACCGTCAAAAAGTATAACTTATAATCAGGCTATAATCAAATTTACAAATCTCTGGAAAGCTTCTTTACCTTCCTGGTTACGTTTATAAACACCGGCATCTTCCAGAACTTTACTAAATACAATTCCAACTTCTTCCTGAAGGGCTTTTTGGTCAAGCTGACTGTGTTTAGTCTTGATTTGCTCTACCCAGTCAGCATGTTTAGAAAGTATTTCATCTTTTCTGATATCTTTACCTTCTTTTATGGCTATTTCCAAATCGGCAAGTTCCTTTTTAAGTCTGCTAGGTAAAACTGCAAGTCCCATAACTTCAATAAGTCCAATATTTTCCTTTTTGATGTGATGAAGATTTGCATGTGGATGATAAAGTCCAAGTGGATGTTCTGGAGTTGTAATATTATTTCTTAAAACTAAATCCAACTGATATTTATCGTCCTTCATGCGGGCAATTGGAGTGATTGTATTGTGAATTTCTCCATCGCTTTGGGCAAAAATATAGGCTTCTTTGTCTGTGTAAGTTCTCCACTTTTGTAAAATATGGTCAGCGGCTTCAATTAATTCCTGAGAATCTTTTGAAGTAATTCTGATTACACTCATTGGCCATTTTACAATTCCTGCCTGAACCTGAGGGAATTTTTTCATCTTAAATTCACTTTCAACTGGGGCAACTTCCATTGGGAAAGTATATTTTCCACCCTGGAAATGATTGTGAGTTAAAATTGAACCACCTACAATTGGAATATCGGCATTAGAACCAATTGTGTAGTGAGGGAATAATTTTACAAAATCAAGAAGTCTTATAAAACTTTCCTTTGAGATCTTCATTGGTTCGTGTTTTGAATCAAAAACAATACAGTGTTCGTTGTAGTAAACATAAGGTGAATACTGAAGATACCAGTCTTCCCCGTTGAGTTTTAATGGAATAATTCTGTGATTTTGTCTTGCGGCATGGTTTAATCTTCCGGCATAACCTTCATTTTCTTTACAAAGTAAGCAGGCAGGATATCCACTCTGTTTGGCATTTCTTGCTGCTGCAATTGCTTTTGGATCTTTTTCTGGTTTTGAAAGATTGATTGTAATGTCTAAATCACCATATTCTGTTTTAGTTTTCCATTTAAGGTCTTTGCAAACCCTGTAACGGCGGATATAGTCTGTGTCCTGACTGAATTTGTAGTACCAGTCTGTTGCGGCCTGAGGACCTGCTTCCTGGTAAAGGGTGTTAAAAATATCCTGTACATCACTTGGAGGAGGCACCAGCTGTCCCATAATTTTTGTATCAAATAAATCGCGGCTGGCAATTCCCGAATCTTCAAAAATATTGTTCTGGCCGGCATAATCAAGCATTTCCTGCAAAATATTTTCTAAATCTTGGCTTTTTACCTGTGGAAGTTCTGAGCCCGGAGCTTCTTCAAACCCATCCAATCTAAATAATTCCAGAAGTTTATTTTCTGTGTAAATTACATCTTCTTTACAAATAAGAGAGTTATTTAAAGCGTAAGAAGTAAGTCTTAAAATATTTTCATAAATAGTCATATCTTTTTCCTGTTAAATTTATTTAATTTCTTCTATATCAAATGGAGTTTCCTGGTAAACGTAATAGTTCAACCAGTTTGAATAAAATAAAGTTGCGGTAGAACGCCAGTAGGAATTTGGCATTCTACAGGTATTGTTGGTTGGAAAATAATTTTTTGGAAGAGGAACTTTCATTCCCTTATCAATGTCCCTAAAATATTCCTGAGCCAGAGTCATTGTATCATATTCCAGATGGC
>JAIKYZ010000021.1 GCA_024682655.1 Treponema sp. | reverse complement strand
CATTATTTTCACTCTTCATAAATTATCCCTCAGACCTTTTTTTTTGAACAGTTTTTTACAATAAAAATAATAATTCCTATTATTGTGATTACTAAAAAGCAGATACTATTAATCAAAACTAAAGTTGGATGATCAAAAATATTTTCCATAGATTTTACAAATGGAAGGGCTGCAATTTTATTAATAATAGCTGCAATTTTTCCATCACGAACTACACTATTAAATGAAATAATCAAAAAATTAGTGATGATTACAAAACTCAAATTCAAAAGTTTCCAGTTAAACAATCCAGTAAGAGCATAAACAGATGCCATTAAAAGTCCTAAAGAACAAAAACCTAAGTAATGAAGAAGATTTGTATTTAAAGCATCTTTTCCAGCTTTTATTAAATTATGGAAGTTTACAAATTTAGGGCCCTTATAAGCTGAACTTTCAAAAGCCTCTTTGATTAAAATATCTCTATAAGGTTTTGCCCTCTGGTAAATTTCAGAATCCTGACTAAGAGAAAGCTCTTCCATTTCAATTTCTCCTAACTCTGAACGGTCAATTATAAGAGCATTTACAAGAACTTCTTCCTCTTCTGACTGAAGCTTAGGATCATTGGTAAAATAGAAAACTTTATTGTCTAAGCTCCTAAAATATCCAGGAGTAAGATTTTCTACTTTATTTTGGATTGTATGTTTTTGATAGAATTTTCCTTCAAGCCAGACATTAGCAGGAAACAAAAATCCCCAGGTAAAAAGAACTAAAAAAATATAAATAAGGGCCTGAGCAATACCTGAAGGCTGTTTAATTCTGTAGAGGGAAAGCAAAGGACAAATTAAAAATAAAACACTAAAAGTAATATTAAATAAAGCTGGCATAAAATAATCAAAATTAAAAAGACTGATTTTTGTTCCAACTACATAATTTGAAATTGCAAGATAAATTGTATTTAAAAGACTACCTACAACAATGGTAATTATTAAAGAAACAAAATAAATTACTAATAATTTGAGCGCTTTCTTCATGATTCAATTATCGTCGTAAATAAGCATAATGTTAATAATAAAATTTGACGATAATTTTAATAATGTATAGTTATATGATTTGACAACATAACAAAAACTTAGTTATAATGAAGACTGAATAGAATTTTAATAGGAAAAGTCGTATGGACAACAATAATTCAATTATACCTGGTTTCGACAATGAAAAAGACGACAGTCTAACTATAGTTCTACGAAAAGCAGAGGGAGTTAGTCGGGGTATTTTTGTGTACTTAAGTGGATACATTGATACCTACAATTCAAGTTTCTTTCAGAAACAGATTACAAAAGTTATTGAAGCAGGGTTTATCAATTTGATTTTCAACTGCTCATCATTAAACTACGTATCTTCAACAGGTATAGGATCATTTACTGTATTCTTAAAGGTAGTTAAACCAAAAGGTGGTGATGTAGTTCTTCTTGAAATACAGCCAAAGGTATATGAGGTTTTCCAGCTTTTAGGTTTCTCTCAATTCTTCAACATTAAGAATACTGCAGAAGAAGCTTTGTCATTCTTCTCAAGTGGTGGCAATGGAAACAGTTCATCTGTATTCCCATTGGTAATTTCATGTCCGGTTTGTAATAAAAAGTTGCGAGCTACAAAATCAGGTAGATTCCGATGTTCAGGATGCCGTTCAATTTTAGCTATTAGTGATACTGGAGAAGTCACTTTAGGCTAATTTCTTATATTACTTATAATTAAAAGTAATTGTGAAAAAGAACTTTGATATAGTCAAAGTTCTTTTTTTTTTGCCCTTTTACAAATTGTGGATAACTTGTGGAAAAACTGTGTGTAATCAGTGGGGAAAAGTGCTTTTTATTTTGTACAAAATGCACAAGATTGTTACGAAAAAGTACTTTTTGCCTATTATAAATCTTTTAAATCTTTGTATTACAAAGATTTAACTACTTTTTAATTAAATTCTAATTTTTTTTTATATTTTTTTCAAAAAACTACTTGACACAAAAAATCATATCACTTGTGGAATAAAATTGTGGATAACTTGTGGAGATATTGTGAAATAACTGAGGATTTCTCCCACAAGGCTAAGGTTTGGGGAATTTGTTATTTTTATAAATCTTTACTATACTTATAAATATGAAAGAAGAATTTGCATCAATCCTGGATAAGATAGAAGAATCTATCGGTAAAGCCCTGCCCTTCCCCTTAAAAGAAGGCGACAATTGGATATTTCAATCCTTTGGAAAATTACCTGAAGCTATAAATACCCAATATCTTGAAAAATTAATAGAACCAAATCACAATTTAATCTCCCTTGGAGGAAAACGCTGGCGACCTTTGCTTTTAATACTCACCTATCAAAAGGCGGCAAAAGAAAATCCTGCAAGTAAATTAAGTCTGGAAAAAGCTTACTCATTAACACCTCTTGTAGAATTTGTGCATACTGCCAGTTTAATACACGATGACATAGAAGACTCCGCTGATTTAAGGAGGGGAAAACCTTCAGCCTACATTACTTATGGCCTTGATACAGCCCTAAATGCCGCTTCCTGGCTATATTTTCAGGCCGGAGTATGTATAAATCAGTCAGATATTCCAGATGCCTTAAAAATAACTCTATATCAAACCTATACAAAGGAATTAAGAAAATTACATTTAGGTCAGGCAATGGATATTTACTGGCACAGGAATCCAGAGATTTTCCCAAGCCTTGATGAATATAAAGCTATGGTAAGAAATAAAACAGGTACTTTAGCCTGCCTTTCTGCCTTAATTGGAAGCCTTGCAGGGGGAATGAAAGAAGAAAAAGCCCTGGAAATTGGAGAAATAGCAGCCAATATTGGAATAGGCTTTCAGATAATTGATGATGTAATCAATCTTACAAGTGGAAATAAAGGTAAAAAACGTGGAGATGATATAGTTGAAGGAAAAAAGAGTCTTCCTGTTTTACTTCATGCAGAAAAAAATTTTGCTGATAGAGAAAAAATCGCTATATTAATGGAAAAGGCTTCTAAAGAAGGCATTGAATCTACAGCCGTAGAAGAATGTATTCAGCTATTGGAAAGTTCAAACAGCATTAAAGAAGCCGCAAATATGGGTATCTCTTTGATTGAAGATAATTGCAAAAAATTAGATTCAGAATTAATAAGGGAACTCTTTGAATCTATGATACCGGAGGAATATAAATGCAGGAAAGAGCAGATAGATTAAACAACCAGGCAATTATGTTTGCCTCCGATGGTTCTTTTACAGAAGCAATAGCTTGTTTTAAAAGAGCCATTACTTTAGATAAAGATAATTATTTACTCTGGTATAATCTGGGATTAACTTACAGAGATTGTGGAAAATTAAAGGAAGCCTGTGAAAGTCTTGAAATTGCAGCAAATTATTCTCCAGATAATCAGGATGTAAAAGAAACACTGGCAACTCTTTACCTTACACTGGAAAAACCTGAAAAGGTAAGGTCAATTTGTATCGAAGTTTTAGATTCAACTCCAAGTGCCGCTCACTTCTGGAACCTTCTAGGGGTAGTTGAATTTCAGGCAGAAAATTATGAAAAGGCAACTGACTTTTTTGAACACGCAGTATTTTTTAATCCATACTATCTGGATGCCCTCTATAATTTAAAGGATGCTTACAATACTTTGGGCAATCACAAAGGTGAAATAGAATGCGAAGAGAAAATAAAGCAAATCAAAAAATAATAAATAATAAGATTTTCCAAGAACTAAAGAATCTCAAATTTGAAGAAGATTATCACAGATCACCATTACAGAGGCTTCTTCACATTTTTTGCTTTATTGCACCAATTTTGGGAGCCTTTGCAGGATTTTTTATTGCTAACCCGCTCTGGCAATTATTAAAAAAAGAAAATGCCCCGGAAGTATTTAAATTTTTGATAAGTCTGCTTGGATTTTTAATTCCTCTAATAATAATCTTTGTTAAAACAAGAAACACGAACCCTCTGATGAAGATTCGTGTTTTTGAAAATAAATCAAATAATTAATTTATTGGTAAAAGTTTATTTTAAGCGTTCAAATGAGTTCTAGCCAGTGCCGAAATCTCATCTGCCATCTTCATAAGTGGAACCTGTTTTTGAACACCACCCATTTCAAATCCAACTTTTGGCATACCGTAAACAATACTTGAAGCCTGATCCTGACCTAATGTCCAAGCCCCTTCCTTACGCATATTTGCAAGTTCAGCAGCACCATCACGGCCCATACCAGTCATAATTACACCTAAAGCATGATTTTTATAAACCTTTGCAACAGATTCAAATAAAACATCAACAGAAGGTCTGTGTCCGTTACGTGGATCTTCATTAGTAATTTTAATAAAATCTCCCAAAGGTCGATGTTCAACAGCCATATGACTACCACCAGGAGCAATATAAACATGTGAATCAAGAATTGGTTCACCATCTTTAGCTTCGGTTACGGTCAAAGGACAAATTCTATTTAAACTTTCGGCAAATTCAGCGGTAAAACCAGCAGGCATGTGCTGAACTACTAAAACTGGCTGCTTCAATCTTGGATCAATCATCTTAAAGACATCTCTAAGAGCATTTGGTCCACCGGTTGAAATACCAATAGCAATAAGTTCAATTTTACCTGGTTCACGAACAGGAGTAATTACAGTTGGTTCCTTTTTCTTTGGAGCTGACCATAAAGAAGAACCTGCAAAATCTTCCTGACTAATTGTGAATTTTTTAGCCCCTTCTTCACCTTTTTTCTGAATTACAAATCTTTCAGCTTCTTTAAGTTTAATCTGGCGATCAAAGAAACTTGGTTCAGGAATCTGCTTTCCTCTGGCAGAAGCATAAGAACCACCATAAGAAGCAATATAGTCAATAATTTCATTAGAAACGTCTGAAATTTTAAGGGTAACAGAAGATCCGCCCGGTTTTGTAATAAAATCTGAGGCACCTAATTCAAGACACTGCATAGTTACAGCAGCACCTTCGGTTGCAACACTCGAAAGAACAATTACAGGAACATCAATTTTTCTTGCTTTTCTTTCCTTTAAAAATTCTACACCTGTCATAACAGGCATTTCTATATCAAGTAAAATTACATCAGGTTTTAATTCAGGAATTTTATCAAGAAGATCCTGTCCATTCTGGGCTTTTCCTACAACTTTTAATCCTGTAGTCTCATCAACAATTCTTCCGATTAAATTTCGCATCAAAGCGGAGTCATCGCAGATTAATACTGAAATATCATCCATAAATAAGCCTCACTCATTTAAAATATTTTGAGAAATAAATTATTTGTCAAGATTTTTACTATACAAACAAGCCCAATCAGTCTTTAAGAATTCAAATTGTGTCTTCATTCCAAATAAAGATTCAGAATGGCCAATGAATAAATATGATTTTGCTGCCATAGAATTCCAGAAACGATTAATTACTGCCAGCTGAGCTGGTTCATCAAAATAAATTAAAACGTTTCTACAGAAGACAACATCCAAATTTCTTGCACCAGAATCATTTTTAAGATTGTGGTAGTCAAAATGAATTGTATCGCTGACTTCTTTCTTAATCTGATAACCGCCATCTACCTTAGTAAAATACTTCTGCAGGTAATTAGCCGGAATTCCATCTACTCTGGAATCTCCATAAAAACCCTGCTGGGCAGTCATCAAAGACTTAAGGGAAATATCAGATGCTGTAATCTTAAAATCAAATCCTATTGGACAAATTTCCTTCATAATCATTGCGATTGTGTAAGGTTCTTCTCCAGTAGAACAACCAGCACTCCAAATGCGAATTGTACGATCACTTCCATGAAGTTTTTTATATTCTACAACTTTTGGAATTATGTAATGTATAAACGCGTCAAAATGAGGCTGATTTCTAAAGAAACGGGTAAGATTTGTTGTAACTGAATCCAACATTTCTTTCATTTCTTCAGGATCCTTTCTGACTAAAGCATAATAATCACCAGGAGTTGTTAGATTTTTCTTATGAAGCAACTCTTTTATCCGACTGTCGAGAATTGATCTGTTTGTTGCAGAAAAAGTGATTCCACTCTCATCATAAATCACTTTGCGAAAAAGCTCATAATCTGCATCGTTAAGTATTTCTAACATATTCGAAATTATACATCATATTTTTCAAATGTAAAAGAATTTGTGTTTATAAATAGTAGTTATAATAATTCTTTCATAAGTTAACTTTTTTAACTTGACATACCTCATCTACCTATGTATTCTATTCATAAAGATATAACAAGGAGGTAAAAATGCTAAACTTTTCAGAAATTCTGAGAGGCTTAACCGATACAATAATCCTTGCTCAATTGGCTCAAGCTGATAGTTATGGATATCAGATTAATAAGAAAATTAGTGAAATCAGCAGCAATGACTTTGAACTAAAGGAAGCAACTTTGTATACATCCTTTAGAAGACTGGAAGATAAAGAACTGATTACTTCTTATTGGGGAGACGAAAATTCTGGAGCAAGAAGACGGTACTATTCCATTACCGAAAAAGGCAAAATTTTTTATAAAGAAAATCAGGCAGATTGGGAAAGAATACAATCTCTGGTTGAAAAATTATTAAAATCATAAAAATTAAATAAATATGTTTAAAAAGGAGATATTTATGAACAGTAAAATTAAAAATTATGTAGATGTTCTTTTTAATGACCTTCCAAGAAGCAGAAAGGCAACAGAATTAAAAGAAGAAATTCTTGCTGATTTAAATGAACATTTTGAAGCCCACATAGCAGAAGGAAAATCTGAAAATCAGGCTTACACCGAAGCTTTAAGAGATTTGGGTGATATAGATGAATTACTTATTTCTTTGGCCCCGGAAAGAGAACTAAAGCCTAAAATTGACGATTACCGTAAGAAAAAGGCAAGAAATACCTCGATTGCAGTTATGCTTTATATTTTTGGAGCAATTTTACTCTGTGCCCTTCCAGCTAGTGCTGCAATTTTTGGTCTTGGTAATGAAGATAAAGCCGGAATTATAGGCTTTATACTTTTGATGATTTGTATTGCAATTGCAACAGGACTTTTAATCTACACAAAAATGAGTGTTCCTCAGGATGTAGAGCCATTTATAACAAAAAGTGATTCTTCTGAATTTGATACTTCAAGCAAAAAAGGAAAATACTGGGATTCACTTTCAAAACTTTTCTGGATGATTACTACAATTATTTACCTGGGAATTAGTTTCTGGACAATGGCATGGCATATTTCCTGGCTTATCTGGTTAATTGCAAGTGCAGTTTGGCAGGCAATTTTATTATTTTCTGGCGCAAAAGATGAGGAAAATTAAAATGAAAAAAAATTATATTTTAGCAAGTCTTTGGATTGTAATAGCTGTATTTTTAACTTTTCTATTGGTAAGAGGATTTGAAGCAAGTAATAATTCAATTAAATCCTTAAAGAAACTAGGTCATCGGATTGAAAATGAAATTGACCCAGAAGAATTTGAAGATGATTATGATGACTGGGATTACGAAGATAGTAATTTTCAGGCCGCTACAGAAAAAAATGTTTTTGAGGTAAGTCAGGTTGAAAATATAGATCTTGAAATTAAAGCCCTTCCTCTTGAAATTAAAAAATCAAATGATTCAAAAATTCATATTGATTTTATTGATGGTGCAGAAAAATACTGTAAATTTTCTCTTTCGAATAACAGGCTTATGTTAGAAGAAAAAAAGAAAGGGAGAAAATCTTTTTACTACCATTCCAAGGGGAAGGTTATTCTTACAATTCCAGAAAACTATTCTGGATGTATGGATGTACAAGCAGTAAGTGGATCTGTAAAAATAAATGAAATAAAGCTGGATTCTTTGGATTTGGAAGCAGTAAGCGGAAGTGTAAATATTTATGACTCTACAATTTTAGATTTAAATATCAACACTGTAAGTGGAAGCATTAATGCAGAGGGCAATTTTGACGCTATTGAATGCGAAACGGTTTCTGGAAGCATAAAGGTAAAAAATGTAAGCCAATTAAAATCAAATAGTAAATTTGAAAGCATAAGTGGTTCGGTTATTTTGGAATTGCCAGAAGATTCTAATTACAAAATAGACTACGAAAGTATGAGTGGATCTTTTACAGACAATTTGAATAATACAAGCGGAAAGAAAAGCGGTACTTCTGTAAAAGGAAATGGAAAGGTTAAGATTTCAATAAGTACAATAAGTGGATCTATAAAAATTCAATAGTTCTTATTAGAAAAAATTATTAACTTGTAGAAAAAAAGGGGATGTCCAATAAGATTTGGCACTGTGGTCATTGAGCTTGTCGAAATGACCATTTACACTATATGTGGTGGTTTCGACAAGCTCAACCACCGCATTATTTACTTATTGGACATCCCCTTTTTATTTTACACTGAAAGTAATAATTAGCGCTGAATGCGGCCAGAAGCGTTTCCACCGGCAAGTTTTTCTACTTCATCTACACTTACCATGTTGTAATCGCCTTCAATTGTGTGTTTAAGACAAGAAGCGGCAACGGCAAATTCTACAGCCTCCTGAGTTGATTTACCATTCAAAAGGGCATAAATTAATCCGCCACCAAAACTATCACCACCACCAACACGGTCTACAATGTACATTTCATATTCTTTAGAGAAACAATAGTCTTTTCCATCATAAAGAAGGGCAGCCCAGTTATTACGATTTGCGTTGATTGAAGTTCTTAATGTGATTGCAACTTTCTTAAAACCAAATTTATCGGCTAACTGTTTTGCAACTGATTTATAACCTTCTTTATTAAGTTTTCCTCCGTTGATATCAGTATTTTCGGCTTCAATTCCAAATACGTCTTTAGCATCCTCTTCATTAGAAATACATACATCAACATATTTACAGATTTCTGTCATTGCTTTGCGGGCTTCTTCGCGAGTCCAAAGTTTACCTCTGTAGTTTAAGTCACAGCTTACAGTTGCACCTGCTTCTTTTGCGGCCTTACAAGCTTCTATACAAATCTCAACCATGTTTCCACCAAGTGCAGGAGTAATTCCTGTAAGATGGAACCATTTACAGTCCTTAAAAATTGACTTCCAGTCAAAATCTTCTGCTTTTGCCATTGCGATTGAAGAACCTGCTCGGTCATAAATACATTTTGATCCGCGCTGACTAGCTCCACGTTCGTTGTAATAAATACCTACACGGTCGCCGCCGCGAACTATATATTCTGTATTAACTCCATAACGGCGCAGGCTGTTGATTGCGGCCTGTCCAATTTCATGTTTTGGAAGTTTTGTAACGTAATAGGCATCCAATCCGTAATTTGCAAGAGAAACAGCAACATTGGCTTCTCCTCCTCCGAATGTAGATGTCATTTTATCAACCTGAACAAAGCGGAAATATCCTTCAGGTTCCAGTCTTAACATAAGTTCACCGAATGTGACTACTTTCATATTGACTCCTTTTTTTTAGGGCGTTGCCCTAAGACCCTTTATTTTTTATTTTTTTTTAGGGCGGGGCCCTAAGAACCCCTTTTATTTTTTTTTAAGGTGTTACCCTAAGACCTTTTTTATTTTTATGTTTTTTAGGGTGGGCCCTAAGAACCTCTTTTATTTTTTTAGGGTGTCACCCTAAAATCCCTTTTTTTTAGGGAGGCCTAAGTCCTTTTTTTTATTTTTTTTACTTGGGAGAGGACACCCCCTCTACCTCGCAAGCGGGGGGGTTCCTCTCCCAAACCCTCTCCTTCCCCCAGCACGCGCTTAGGGGATACCCCTAAGAACCCTAAATCACGGGGAGGTGGGACGCTGCGCTGCCACCTGGAGAGGATTTTTTAGTGGGAGAACTCTTTTTTTTAAGGAGAACTCTTTTTTTATAGGAGCTCTTTTTTTATAGGAGCTCTTTTTTATGAGAGCACTTCCTTTTTAAGGGAGAGCTCTTTTTTTTATGGGGAGCCCTTCTTTTTTAAGGGGAGGTCCCCTTAAGAATCCCCATTTTTTTGTGGGAGAGGAAAACCCCTCTACTTCGCAAGCGGGTATTATCTTATAATTTCTTATGTAACTTATAACCTATCCCCTAACCTCTCGCACAATGGCAGCGGCTTCTTTTGTTAGGCGTTCTATTTCGGCAAAATCTCCGGAATTAATTAAATCGCCTTTTACCATCCAGCTGCCGCCGCAGGCTAGAATCTTGTTGCTGGACAGGTAGTCGCGGACGTTTGTTGCGTTGATTCCACCTGTCGGCATGAATTTCATCATTGTGTAGGGGGCGCTCATGGCTTTTATCATTTTTAGGCCGCCGGCATTTTCGGCTGGGAAGAATTTTACTACATCTAAACCGAATCCTAGGGCTACTTCTAATTCTGTTGGGGTCATTATTCCTGGGGTTATTGGGTAACCCTTCTTTAGACAATATTCAACAACTTTTGGATTAAGTCCTGGGCTTACTATAAATTTTGCTCCGGCTCCAATTGCGCGGTCTACCTGTTCTATTGTAAGAACTGTTCCGGCTCCTACAAACATATCTGGGAATTTTTTTGATATTGCACGGATACTTTCTTCTGCGGCATCGGTTCTAAATGTTACTTCTGCACAGGGAAGTCCACCTTTAATTAAACTTTCTGCCAAAGGTTCTGCATCGCTGACCTTATTCAAAACTACAACCGGTACAATTCCGGTTTTTCCAATTTGCTTCAATGTATCGTTCATATATGCCTCTTAATTTGACTTATTTATCTTAAATTTGTTAATTCCTACTCCAAAAAGAAATCAACTGCATTCTGATAAGAAATATTTTTTACCATTTGCCCAAGGATTTTTTCATTCCAGGGGAATTCGCCATTTTCTACAAGTCCACCAATAAAATTACACAAAATACGGCGGAAATATTCATGGCGTGGGTAAGAAAGGAAACTTCTACTATCTGTAAGCATTCCTACATATTTTCCAAGAACTGCACTTCTGGAATAAACTCTAATCTGCTCTTCAATTCCATCTTTATGGTCGTTGAACCACCAGGCTGGGCCAAACTGACAGTTTCTAAAGTTTGCAGCCATTGTAGCAAGGGCTTCGTTATCTTTTGGATTTAGGTTATAAAGAATTGTGCGGGCCTTTGGAGCGGCTGAATAAATGGCATTTAAAACGCAACCAATCTGAGCGGCATAATTAAAATCCTGCAGGCTGTCTTCTCCTACATTTTTACCAGCTATTTCATACATTGCAGAATTCTGGTCCCTTAAGGCACCAATATGAATCTGCATTACAAAACCTTTTTGGGCATATAGTTTTCCAAGTTCAATTAAAACCCAGCCCTTGTATTTAGCAATTTCTTCATGACTTAATTCTTTACCAATCCAGGCTTTTTCAAAAATGTAATTTACATCATCTAAGGTAGCAGGAAGATAAAAATCATTTTCCAAAGAATGATCACTTACAAGAGAGCCTCTTGCCTTAAAATAATCCATTCTACGGCCCAGGGCTGCAATCATATCTGATATAGATTTAAATTTACTTCCGTCTATTTCCTGTAAGCGGTTCATGTAATCTGCAAAGGCTGGATTTTCTGGATTAATGGCAGGATCAGGACGGAAAGAAGGTCTAACTTTACAATTTTTCCAGTCTTTTGCGATTTTTTCATGCCATTCCAAAGAATCTAAAGGATCATCTGTAGTGCAAAGTTCTTTTACAGACATTTTTTCCAAAAGACCGCGGGGACCATAAGACTTATCTGCTAAAAGTTTATTACACTTATCCCAAACTTCTTTTGCATTATCTTCTGTAACAGGCTGGCTAATTCCAAAGTAGCGCTTTAATTCAAGATGGCTCCAATGGTAAAGAGGATTTCCTACACAGCCCTGTAAGGTTTTTACAAAGGCCAGGTAACGATTGTAATCTGCCTCCAAAACTGCAGCAGATCCGCCCCTTTCTTCGTCAGATTTAACAGAGCCGTCTTTACGAATATGGCCGGTAATTAAAGCTTCATCTACACCTGCAGAACGCATGGCCCTCCACTTGTAATGGTCGTGGTCCAGCCAGGCATTAGCAAGATTTCCAAGACTTTTATTTTCATAAATCTCCTGGGGAGAAAGATGATTATGGAAGTCAAAAATAGGCTGATTTTCTGCATATTTATGATAGAGAGTCTTTGCTGCCTGACTCTGTAAAATAAAATCTTCGTCTAAAAATTTTCTCATCAAAATCCCCTTACTGAATCTCTTTAAGAACTGAGCGAACTGAACCAGGACCGGCCAATAATTTTTCAAAGTATGAAATAACTGTATCAGCAAGGCCAGCCTCATATAAATCCACGCCGAAAATTTCTTTACGTTTAAGAAGTGGCTCTACAGCTTTTAGGTCTGCTGCAGACTTTACATCTGCTATATATTTTTTACATTCTTCCAAAAGTGGATCTGGGCTTAATTCAAAGGCTTTTCCATTATCATCAATGGCCATTAAATAACGAAGCCAGAGGGCAAATACAAGTGGGAGAACTTTTAAATTCTTTACATCAAGATCTTTACGGGCAAGATAACCTTTAATTGTTTCTCCAAAGCGAATACTAAGTTTTTGAGAAGTATCGCAGGCAATTCTCTGTGGTGTATCTGGCATAAATGGATTTGGAATACGGATATTTACAACTTCATCAATAAAATCGCGGGGTTTAATAATTCCAGGATCAACTACAACAGGAAGTCCTTCTTCATAACCAAGGCGTTTTACAAGGCGCAGTAAATCTGGATCTTTCATTTCATCTGCAATTAATGTATAACCCAGCAGACAGCCACTTACGGCAAGGAAGGTGTGAAGTGGATTTAAACAGGTACAAACCTTCATTTTTTCTACCTTGTCTACAGTCTGACGGTCGGTAAAATAAAGGCCTGCTTTTTCAAGTTCAGGACGACCATTAGGGAAAGAATCTTCTATAACTAAATACTGGCATTCTTCTGCATTAACAAAAGGAGCAACGTAAGTTTTCTTAGAAGTGATTACAGGTTCAAGCTGCTCTATTCCGTCGTCAGCAAGAATCTTTTCGATTTTAGCATCTGGACGAGGAGTAATTTTATCAATCATTGTCCAAGGGAAAGAAACTTTTGAAGGGTTGTTTACATAGGCCAGGAAACCAGGCTTACAAACTCCGCGATTTTCCCATTCAGTTGCAAATTCATTTACGGCTGCATACAATTTATCTCCATTGTGAGAACAGTTATCCATACTTACCATTGCAATAGGAAGTTCTCCGTTTACATAACGTTCATGAAGTAAGGTTACAACTTTACCAATGTAAGATTTTGGAAGTACAGGGCCAGCAGCAAAATCATCTTCTACTCCAGGCATCATAGCGCCGGCAGCATTTTTTAAGAGATAACCTTTTTCTGTAATTGTAAAAGTTACCATCTGTAAAGAAGGTGAACGGAAGATTTCAAGTAATCTTGCCCAGTCTTTTTCGTTTTCTGAATCTGCAGCAAGGGCTTCCATAATTGAAGCAACTACAGTTTTTTCTACTGAACCACTTGATTTTAATGTAACCAGAGCCCCGATATTGTCGTGAGGGCGGTACATTTTTTCTATAATTTCATAATCATATCCTTCTGCAACTACAAGGCCGCGGTCAAGAATACCATCGTTTAATAAATTCTGAACAACATTTGCCTGAAAGGCTCTAAAAATATTGCCGGCGCCAAAATGAATCCAAAAAGGATCTTTTTTTGTAGCCTCTTCAACTGACTGGCGGTTAAATTTTGGAAGGGAATAGCCTTTTGCTTCCCATTCAGCAGTGTTTTTTATTCCATCTTTTGTAAGTTTCATAATGTGCTTTATCCTCCTGAGAAAAGCCATTAAACAAGTTTGTCAAGGCTTTAAGCCTAGCGTGCCTTGACGAACTTGTATATAAGGGTGATGCTATTTGTAGAGTTTTACTCCAGAACGGTCGAAGCTTTTTTCGCAGGCTTCCCAAAGTCCCTGAAGATAAACAGCACCAAGGGCGCGGTCATAAAGTCCGTAACCAGGCATTGCTTTTTCGCCCCAAATCATACGGCCGTGATCTGGACGAATAACTCCATCAAAACCGGTTTCGTAAAGGGTTTTAACAATTTTGAACATATCAAAAGAACCTGTACTTGAAAGGTGGGCAGATTCCTGGAAGTCCAGAACAGGATCATCAATTGCTGTGTTGAACTTTAAGTTACGCACATGGGCAAAGTGGATACGTCCCTGAGCAGCCTTGATAAATTCACAGAGGTCGTTTTTACGGTTTGTACCATAAGAACCTGTACAGAAAGTTAAACCATTGTGAGGATTATCAACAGCCTTAAGCATTTTTACTACGCCTTCCTGACTTGTAATAATGCGTGGAAGACCAAATACTGGCCAGGCAGGATCATCGGGATGAATTGCCATATCAATATTGTATTTATCGCAAACTGGCATAATTGCCTTGAGGAAGT
Organism: Treponema sp.; assembly: GCA_024682655.1. Lineage (GTDB taxonomy): Bacteria > Spirochaetota > Spirochaetia > Treponematales > Treponemataceae > Treponema_D. The sequence continues at coordinate 20,005 of JAIKYZ010000021.1, read as the reverse complement.
AAACAAGGTTATTAAAGAGTTTTTCTTCTGTAACATCCTTGTACATTTGGAAGAGTTCCTTTACGCGGGCCATACGTTCTGGTTCCCAGCCTGGAAGTACAAAGCCGTTGGAATTCTTTTCCATGCGGGCAAACATTTCATCTGGTTTTACACCGTCAATTGCCTTTGAATTATAGGCAAGGACAGTTGAACCATCTGGACAAGGACGGGCAAGTTCTGAACGGGTCCAGTCAAAAACAGGCATAAAGTTATAGCAAACCATATGAATGTCTTCCTGACCAAGACGTTCCAGAGTTTTTATATAATTTTCTATGTATTTATCACGGTCACCGCCACCAATCTTAATGTCGTCGTGAATATTTACACTTTCAATACCGGCAATTTTAAGTCCTGCATCTGCAACTTCTTTTTTAATCTTCTGAATAGCGGCCAATTCCCAGGCATCTCCTGGAACTGAATCATATAAAGTAGTAATTACACCATGAACACCAGGAATCTGGCGAATCTGTTCTAAAGTTACGGAATCGAATCCTGTTCCGTACCAACGTAAAGTCATTTCCATAAATAAAAATCTCCTAAAATTAAAGATTTATGAATTTTATAAAAGTATATCACTCTTGTTCTTTATTGTCATCTAATACACTAGTATACTAGATAAAATATACGAAACATTATAAATCAAATTTTATTTGTAAAATAACTTTTTCGGGCTACAATAAAGCTATGGTAGAAGTTAAAGAAGAAGCCGAAAGAGTACCACGTGCACTTTTGGTGGGTGAACCTGGCAATGATTTGCAGGAATTGAAGGGATTAGTTTTGACTCTTGGTATGGACATCGTTCAGCGATTAACTTTGAATCGTCTTGAGGTCCAGCCTCAATATGGAATGGGAAGTGGTAAGGCTCAGGAAATAAATGAACTTGCTCATTCCATCGAAGCTGATTGTATTATTTTTGACTTTAATATCGAGCCAAGGAAACAAAGAAACTGGGAAGAATTAACTGGTCTTTCCTGTTTTGACCGACAGGAAGTAATCATTAGAATTTTTGCCAGCCGTGCGCAAACAAGAGAAGCAAGTCTTCAAGTTGAATTAGCTAGGCTTCAATATTCTCTGCCAAGACTTCAACATTTGAAGAATTCTTTTAACAGACAGCGAGGTGGTGCTGTAGGAAACCGTGGTTCAGGTGAAACTCAGCTTGAATTAGACCAGCGCCAGATTCGGGAAAAGATTGCCTCAATCAAGCATGATTTAGCAGAAGTAGAATTAAACCGCGAAACTCAAAGAAAGCAAAGGGAAAAACAACCTTCCTGTGCCCTTGTAGGTTATACAAATGCCGGAAAATCTTCTCTGCTTAATGCATTAACCGGCTCCGATGTTTTTGTTGAAAACAAGTTATTTGCTACTCTTGATCCAATTACAAGAAGATTACCCTTAAACGACAGTGCAGGAGTTTTAATTACTGATACTGTAGGATTTATTAGTAACCTTCCTCACCACCTGGTAGATGCTTTTAAATCTACTTTGGAAGAAGCTTGTGATGCAGATTTACTGCTTTTAGTTCTTGATGCCTCTGACGAAAATGCCAATTTCCAGTACGAAACAGTATGTGACGTTTTGGATGATATTGGAGCTTCAGACAATCCAAGACTGATTCTCTTAAACAAAATTGATAAGGGGGATGAAAAAGGTACATTAACTGCCCTTCGTCATAAATTCCCAGATGCAATTTGTGTAAGTGCAAAAGATCAGACTGGATTCCTTGAATTAAAAGATAAAATCTACGAAATGATTTATGGAGATATTGCAGAATATATTATTCCAATAACTCAAAGTATTTTAATCAATGAACTTAGAAAAAATGGCTGTATTCAAAGCGAAGAATGGTTAGACGACGGTGTTCATATAACTGCAAGAGCAACCGGTCGTTTACTTGCTCTGGCCAGCCCTTATTTAGTTCCTTAAAATCAAATACCGCAGGTTGTTTCAACAACCGAGGATATTTGATTCGCAATACAAGAGTTTCGCAAGAAACTCTAAGTTAAATTGAATGGCGATATTTTAGCCATTCAATTTAAACATTCATTAATTTTACAATTCTTTACAGATTTTATAGAAATATAAAATCTGTAAAGAATATATCACTTATTTTTCCAAGAGAAAGCAGGGCATTTAATTTTGCCAGTAAATCACTTGTAATTTTAGCTTCGCCAAGAGAAAGTATTTCTGCCTGAGTTTTTTCGGCAAAATACTGGGTAAAAACAGCTTTTAAGGCCCCCTGTTTTCGGGCAATTTCTTCAAAAAATACAGTATCGCCCTTTGGATAAGCAAGCCAGGGACTAATAACCATTGCAGAACCAAAATCATCTTTTTTATTCTTATCTGGATTTGTAACAATTCTAATTGTACTTAAATCATAATATTCAATGATTTCTGTATTTGCAGGGGCAGCAAGATTAATAGCTTTTCCCTTTGAAACTAAAAGCTGGGGAGTTTGTGTCTTTTTTCTGGCAAGTCCAATTATAGTTCCACAGAAAATCAAGGCAATCAAAGCGCCGATAATAACTAAAAGAATTCTATTAAAAGTTTCTGTTTTCATATTCCCCTCCCCCCTTTATTAAAAATCAATCTGACCGATTATAGTTTCATCGCTGGAATCTTCTTGATTCTTAGAAGCTTTTGATTTAAACCTTGGGCTGTTACTATCATCAATTTCTACAAGGACTTCTGCCTTTTCTTTTAATCCAGAGGCCTTACGAATTTTTCGGGCTTTTGGAGATGTAAGGAAGGCTAAAAGACTGCCACATAAACCCCCGGCAAGGGCAATAGAAAAAGCAAGAGGACCATCAGCCTTAGAATAAGTAATACAAAGAGTAATAAAAATTATCAACATTCTTAAAGAAATCTTCTTTTTGGAAAGGGAATCAAAACAAGTCAAAAAGAGCAGCATAAAGACAATTGAAGCGGCACCCTGCAAACTATGTGGGCTGAAACTTGCATTTATAACCCCAGAGAAAATTGTAGAAACCAAAATCATAATTCCAATCACAATTGAACCATATTTTTCTTCTGTATCACTTCCTAAAATCAAGATTAAAAGAAGATTAAAAAAGAAAACAGGAGATTTTGATCCTCCAAAAGCATAAAAAATCACCCTTAAGTAAGAAATCCCTTTAGATAATTCAAAGGGTAAATCTCCTTTAGGACTTGTTGGTGAAGATAAAAACAATGCAGATAATTTTTCTTTTAAGATAAAAGTATCAACAATAAAGAAAAGCAAACTCACTATTACAAAAGCTAAAGTAACAGGAGATTCATAAGTAATTTTAAAAGGAAATTTAAATTTTTTGTTACGCATAGCAAAATTATACACTATCAATTGAAAATATGTTATATTTTGGGTATGGGTAACTTAGAAAATTTATGGGAAAAAGATAATTCAGAACTTGTTCAAGATTCCGCTATCCCCCTTCCCCCAGAAAAAAAAGTTGTATTTTTTAATGATGATTTTACAACTATGGATTTTGTAGTAGATGTACTCATTTCCATTTTTAATAAACCGGAAGAAGAAGCTGAATCTCTTATGTTAAAAGTTCATAAAGAAGGCCAGGCTATTGTAGGTTCTTACACTTATGATATAGCTGTTTCCAGAGCAAATTTAACAAAACAGTTAGCCCGTAAAAATGGCTTTCCACTGAGGGTAGAAGTTGAGTAAAGAGAAAAATATCGTAAAACAAATGAAAGTAAGTCCTATGCTTGCAAAAATTCTTTCAGAATCTCTTGTAAGTGCAAAAAGGGCTCACCATCAGTTTTTTACACCAGAACACGTCCTCTATATTGCCGTAAACAATGACTTTGTAGAGCATCTTTTATCAGAAAGCGGAGTAAATACCCTTTCCTTAAAAGACAAACTCAAAGAATATATGGAAACAAAAGTTCCACTCTTAAATGATGCGGCAAATCCAGATTTTATTGATGAACCAGTAGAATCTACAGGTTTTCAGGCAATGATGAATCGTGCAGTATTTAATTGTATTGCCTGCGAAGCTGATATTATGGATATTACTGACGTTCTGGTAAGTATGCTGGACGAAAGTCAAAACTATGCCTCTTATTTTCTAAAAGTTTGTGGAATTAACCGCATTACTTTTATGCAAAATATTTCTCTGGTTAGACCTAGAAAAAATATTAAGCAAAATAAAGATTCTTCAGACAGTATTGATTCAGGAATGACTGGCCCAGAAGGAATGACAAATAATAAGGGCGGCCTTACAAGATTCGCTGTTAATATGACAGAGATGGCCAAAAAAGGTGCTTATGATTCTTTAATTGGCCGGGAAGAAGAAATCGAAAGAACAATTCAGATTTTGTGCCGCCGTACAAAAAATAATCCTCTGCATGTAGGAGACGCCGGAGTTGGTAAAACTTCAATTACTCAGGGCTTGGCTCAGAGAATTGTCGAAGGTAGAGTTCCAGATAAATTAAAAGGCTGTACAATCTACGGTCTTGATATTGGACTTTTACTGGCCGGTGCTAAATTCCGTGGTGACTTTGAAGAAAGGCTTCACTCTTTAATTGATGAATTAAAAGAAAAGAAAAATTCCATTCTCTTTATAGATGAAATCCATATGATTATGGGGGCCGGTACAAGCGGTAATTCCCAGATGGATGCAGCAAATCTTTTAAAACCTGTACTTGCAAGTGGAGAAGTAAGATTTATTGGTTCTACCACTTTTGAAGAATACACAAAGAATTTTGAAAAAGACAGGGCACTTACCCGCCGATTCCAGAAGATTGATATTCTTGAGCCAAGTGCTAAAGAGACTGTTGATATTATCAATGGACTTCTTCCTAAATACGAAAACTATCACGGGGTAAAATATACAAAATCCGCTGTCCAGGCTGCTGTTGATCTTTCAATTCAATATATGCCAGACCGCCGACTCCCAGATAAAGCAATTGATATCATAGATGAAGCAGGCGCTTATTCCAGCATTATAAAACAAGGTGGATTTAAGGGCCGTAAACTTTCCAAAAAAGAAGCAAGCGAAGAATCTAATGAAAAAGTCGTAAGAACAATGGAAGGAGCCCCTGTTGGCGAAAATACAATAGAAAATCCAAGCCTTGAAAATTACGACTTTGAAGAAAAATCAGAAAAGACTCCTGCCGTAAAAGTTGAAGTTCCTACAATCACACCTTCTCTTGTACAAAAAGTTACTGCAAAGATTGTAAAACTGCCTATAGATAAAGTTTCTGGAAATGAAAAAAGCGCACTCAAAGAAATTGAAAACACTATGCGCCAGTCAATTTTTGGCCAGGACAAGGCAATTATTCAACTTGGAAAAGCAATCAAAAGAGCCAGAGCCGGATTCAGAAATCCAGAAAAACCAGAAGCCTGCTATTTATTTGTAGGGCCAACTGGTTGTGGTAAAACTGAATTGGCAAAAACTCTTGCAAATATTTTAAATGAACCTTTACTCCGCTACGATATGAGTGAATATCAGGAAAAACATACCGTCAGCCGTTTAGTTGGTTCTCCTCCAGGATACGTTGGTTATGAAGAAGGCGGTCAATTAACTTCTGACGTTAGAAAAAATCCACACTCTGTAATTCTTTTTGATGAAATTGAAAAGGCTCATCAAGATATTTACAACATTCTTTTACAGGTAATGGATTACGGAAGCCTTACAGATAATCAGGGACGTAAAGCAGATTTCCGCTCTTGTATTATAATTATGACAAGTAATGCAGGGGCCAGAGATATGGAAAAACCTGGAATTGGATTTGGCTCAGAAATTTCTGATGACACAAATGCAACTTTGACCGAGGCTGTAAATAAAGAATTTCCTCCAGAATTCCGAAATCGTCTGGATGCAGTTATTCCTTTTAATCACCTTGATATAGAAGTGGCTAAAAAGGTTTGTCAGAAAGAAGTTAAATTCCTGTCTGAAAAAATGCTTGCAAAGAAAGTTCAACTTACCCTTACTCCTGAATGTCTGGACTATCTTACAAAATTGGGCTATTCAAAAGAATTTGGCGCAAGAAATATTGCAAGAACAGTTGAAGAAGAAATTGCAAACAACCTTGTTGATGAAGTATTATTCGGAAAATTGGAAAAAGGTGGAAAAGTCACTGCTGATTGTAAAAAAGACAAGATTTCTTTCACTTTTGGCAATTAATAGGATTTAAAAATTTATGAAAAAATCACAATTTGCAGAAGAACTTTATAAACGTTACGGTTTTGTTACAAGAGCCCGCGGTCCATTTTTATACACAAAGAAAAATGTAAGAATTACAGATTTGTATCAGGAAAATGGACGGGCAATTTTGGGCTGGGATGCCGGTTCCGCCTACACTTACTTTAAAAATTTTATAACAAAAGGACTTATGGGTTCTTTTATTGCAGAAGATAAGGCAAGAATTCAAAAAGCAGTATATTTATTATTGGAAAGCAAAAGGCAGATTTTTTATTTTTACAGCAAAGAAGATGCCCTTAAAGCAGGATTAAATTTTTCTTTAGAAAATACTTCGGTTTACCTTCCCTGGAATAAGGAAAATAAAAAGTGGGACCAGGTTGATTCAATAATCATAACTCCTCCCCTTCCATGGACAGATAATTTATACCTTCTTGCAGTAAAAGAAGAAATTTGCCAGGCTTGTCCAAATCTTGAAACCTTTACTTCAAAAGCTCAGAAAATTCCTTTTGCCCTTGAAGCAGCCCTTACCAGAGCAATTTATGATTTGATTGCTGCCTTAAAAGAAAGAGAAGAAAAGGACTGGTTTATTTATGATCCAGTTTTAACAAAATACTGGGAAAGAAAAGGCCCTTATCTTTATCCAAAAATTCCCCAGGAAAAATACGATGACTTTGTACTTCATTGTTTGGATTTAGGAATTGCAATAAATCCTTCTTACAATTGTCCATCCATTGTCCCATACGGAGCAGATAAAGGTAATTTTACAAAACTTAAAAATTCACCTTTTACTTTTTAATTGCCGAAAAATATAATATGAATCCAGAAATTTTATTAGCCATTATTAAATTATCTGCAGGAGGATTAATTTCCTTCTTAGCAATCTTTCTAATGTCAAAAATCAGAGAGCCGGGATGGACCTGTTTAGTCTGCGGATTTTTATTTTCCTATGCAGCTAAGATTTTTGAAATATTAGTAGATTTAAAAGTTATTTCCCATCTATCAATTACTTTATGGGGAATGCCACTTACTGCGCTTTTATGTATTGCAATTCCTACAATTTTTTACATACTAGGCTTTATATTAATGCTAATAAAAAAATAAAGGGGATTTTAAATGACCAAAACAGATGAATACTGGAACAAATTTTTAAAAGAAACTGGAAGAGATCCAGAAGAAAGATGTTCTGGAGATTTATTCTTTGAAGCAAAAGGCTTTGTTGGAGATGAATTAGTTTCTCTTGTCCTTGGTGGCAAAAAAACAGCCTTTTTTTCAACCTATTCTACTTTTGAAATAGACATGGAACCTTTACCAGTTTCTGGTGAATTATATGTAGTTTTAGACCGTGAGCAAAATCCTCGCTGTGTAATAGAAATTGATGATGTAAATGTTCTTCCATTCAATGAAGTTACCTGGGGAATGGCCCAAAAAGAAGGACAGGATGAAAATCTTGAAGAATGGCGTCAGCGTCAAAAAGAAAATATCGAAGACGAAGGTGCTGTACTTGGATTTACCTTCAGTCCTGGAATAAAGCTTGTTTTTCAGGTATTTCATGTAGTATATAGAGCAAATTAATTGATTTAAGGAGTAAAATATGACAAAAGTAAACAGTCACATTGGAACAGTATTTTTACAGTTAGCACTTTCCCTGCTTTTTATTGTAGGAGGAATCTGGACTTTACAAAGTGGTAATGGTGATGAAATTAGCATTGCCATAAAATATATTTTTTCTGGAGATTTAGCCCGCATTCTCTGCATTGTTTTTGGAATTATTGAAATAATCGCCGGTGTATTTTTATTTTTAAGATTATTTTTGAATATAGGTACACTTTTTGATTCAATTTTGATGATTATAATTCTGATTTCCTGGATTGCCGCAATTATTGTAATTGATTTTCTAGGAGCCGACAGCCTTTTTAATAACTTAAACAGTGGATTTTTAGGCTTCTTGAACAGATTTGCAAGACATCTTTTAGTTTTAGGTGCAATCATAAGAGTTAAAACCCTTTAATTTTGGAATAAAGCATGAAAAAGATTTTTATAATTTTACTTACATTTGTGACTCTTTCCTTTTGTTCTGCCCAACAGAAATTAATTTCTATTTCGGCAGGACTTTCAACAGGAGTTATTATCTATGATTCTGAAGAAATTATAGAGGCAAGAAAAAGTCTTGAAAACGGAAGTAGAGTTATTTTAGGCGGTCTTTTTGAAATTGATTTTAATCCAATAGAAGAAGTTTCTTTTTTTGCAGGAACAGATTTTCTTACAGATTTTAATTCTAAATCTCCCTATGCCTCAAACCACTTAAGTTTTGATATTCCCTTTGGAATAAAAATCTATCCAAGACTTGCAGGTTTTTGTCTGGGTCTTGCCTATGCAAGCGGTTTTAGAAGTGATTATTTTAATCTGGAAGAAAGCGGAAAGGTTAACTCAAAAACTTCCTGGGGTAACGGATTTAAATTTCTTATTGAATATAACTTTGCCCACTCTGGTTCATCGCGTTATCTGCCAACTGTTGGCGGCTACTGGAAACACATGCCTAGAGGTAATTCAACTTACGATAACCAGCTCTGCATTTATGTTTGTGCAAACTTCTAAAAATATCCCAAAAGATTTTAAATAAAAAAAAGGACATCTTTACAAAAGATGTCCTCTCTTGGAATTCTAAAAAGAACCCCAAGACCTCCTAATTATAAAAACGCAAGATTAGCGTGCGTATTCAACAATTCTTGTTTCCCTAATCATTGTAAGACGTATTCTTCCAGGATAACGTAAATCATTTTCGATTTGTTTAGCAATTGATCTTGCCAATTCCTTAACATCAGAGTCAGGAATTTTTTCGTTATCAACTAAGATACGTAATTCACGACCGGCCTGAATAGCGTAAGCTTTTTCAACACCTGGGAAGCTTTCAGCAATCTGTTCAAGGTTTTCAAGACGTTTAACATAATTATCCATTGTTTCACGTCTGGCTCCTGGACGAGCTGCCGAAATAGCATCTGCAATCTGAACTATTACAGCTTCAACTGTTTCTGTTGGAACGTCGTTATGGTGAGCCGCAATTGCATTAACAACCTTAGCATCTTCACCCATTTTACGAGCCATTTCTGCTCCAACTTCTGCGTGGTTCTGATCACTATCGTTTTCTGCACCCTTACCAATATCATGTAAGATTGCAGCACGTTTTGCCAATTCTCTATCTGCACCAATTTCTGCAGCAATCATACTTGCGGCAATGGCAACTTCTTTAGAGTGTGTAAGTACATTCTGACCATAACTTGTACGGAAATACAAACGGCCCAAAGCACGAACACCTTCTGTTGGCATATTATGAATACCAAGATCGAATAAAGCTTTTTCGCCTTCTTCGTAAATCTTGTTCTGAATTTCATGAGTTACTTTCTGAACGATTTCTTCAATACGAGCCGGATGAATACGACCGTCTGAAATCAATCTTTCAAGTGACTGTTTTGCAATTTCTTTGCGAACAGGGTCAAAACATGAAATTACAACTGCTTCTGGAGTATCATCAATAATAATATCAACACCAGTAAGAGTTTCCAAAGTTCTGATATTACGACCTTCACGTCCAATAATACGACCCTTCATTTCATCACTAGGTAATGAAACAGTTGTAACAGTAATATCACTGGTTGTTTCAGGTGCAATACGCTGAATTGTAGTAATTAAAATATCTTTGGCTTTTTTCTCGGCTGTGAGTTGTGCTTCCTGCTCGATTTTATTAATCATAGCCTGAGCATCATGTCTAGCCTCGTTTTCAAGATTCTTGATAATAAGATCTTTTGCTTCCTGTGCAGAAAGGCCTGAAATATGTTCCAGTTCGCTTCTGTATTTTTCTTCCTGCTTTGCAAGATCTTCTTCTTTTTTAATTACTGCAAGCTTTTCGTCTGCTAATTCTTTTTCATTTTTTTCTAAATCCGCAGCACGCTGATCTAGAAGTTCTTCTTTTTTGTTTACTTTTGCTTCGTAGCGTTGTATATCTGCACGACGCTCACGATTCTCCTTTTCCTGCTGATTTCTTTCCCGAATGAGCTCATCTTTTGCATTTAACAAAATTTCTTTTTTTTCTGCTTCAGCCTCTCGTCTTGCTTCCTGTTTTACACGTTCCGCTTTTTGTTCAGAAGAAGTTAATTGAAATCTGGCATAAACCCAGCGAATAATCCATCCAAGAACAATCCCAACAACAGGTAGAAGAATAAACCATACTATATTTGGCATACTCCAACTCCCATTTTAATTTAAAGAATGTTCCTATAAATAATAACGTTAAAATAATCAGATGTCAAACTAGACTATAAAAATGTATTATATTTTTTTTCTGTGACTTTGTTATAAACAACTAAATTTTTGAAGTAAATTTTGGGTCTTAAGCAGATAAAAGAAATAAAACTTCAGCTATTACATACTAAAATCTTTACCCAAATAAATATCTCTTGCTACCTGAGACTGAAGAATTTCATCTTTACTGCCCTGAATCATAATTGTTCCCTGGTTTACAATTATGGCGCGGTCTGTAATTTCAAGGGTATCTCTAACATTATGGTCAGTAATAAGAATACCAATTCCTCTTTTTGCAAGTAAACGAATCATATTTTTGATATCGGCTACGGCAATTGGGTCAATTCCGGCAAAAGGTTCATCAAGTAAAAGAAATTTTGGTTCCATGGCAAGGGAACGGGCAATTTCTGTACGACGTCTTTCTCCACCCGAAAGCGTATAGGCCTTTTGTTTACGAATTCTACCTATTGAAAATTCATCGATCAACTCTTCAAGTTTAAATTTCTTTTCTTCTTTAGTTAAATCTTTACGAGTTTCCAAAATTGACCAGATATTTTCTTCTACCGTAAATTTTCTAAAAACCGAAGGTTCCTGGGGAAGATAGGCAATTCCAAGTCTGGCTCTTTTATACATTGGAAGGCCAGTAATACAATTTTCATCAAGAAAAACATCACCCTGAGTTGGCTTGTAAAAACCTACTACCATATAGAAAGTTGTAGTTTTACCAGCACCATTTGGTCCAAGAAGTCCTAAAACTTCTCCAACATGCATAGAAAATTCAACACCGCGAACTACTTTTTTATGGCCAAACTGCTTATACAATGAAGAAACTCTTAAAATATGATCATCAGGGCCCCTTAATTGGTTAGGATTTTCAGCAGGAATTTTTTCTTCTTCCTCAAGCTTAGTCTGCTCCTGAATTTCTTCCTGATTTTCTAAAAGATTTTCTTCTTTATTTTCGATTTCTATATTTTCCTGATTTTCTTCCATGCTTTTAGACCCTTAGTTTCCAAATAATTTAAATTTTTTACTAGCCTTAGAAAGCTCTTCACTTGCCTGAGACTTTGATTCACTTTCTTCTGTCTGACTGCTTTCTTCCTTACTTTCCTCAGAACTTTCGGCTTCACTATTATTAACTGCTGTTTCTTCTGGATTTTCTTTTTTATCTTCTTCAGGCTTTTGCTGATTTGACTTTTCTTCTTCCACCGCTTCTGAATCACTTGAAGGTGAAGACTTAGAATCTTTTACAGTACCCTTAACATTTCCACCAAGAGTAATATCCTGAGTGTCCATATCTAAAGTAATGTACTGGGCACGGAACAAATCTTCTTTTTGTTTAATCTGTGCATTTCCAGAAAGTTCCAGAACCTGCTCTTTTTTGTGATAAATTGCATAGGCACCAGAACAAACATTATCTTTTTGAGTCAAATTGATTTTTATCTGAAGGACGGCAATATCACTTTCCTGATTATATTCTATTATCTGAGCCTGAGCCTTTACATCATTGTCTTTATCAACAAGATTTACATTTCCTTCCAGACTGGCAATTTTAGTTTCCCGGTCATATTTCATAGAGTCACAGGTAAATTCCATGTGACTTTCTGTATTAACCCCCGAAACATTTCCAACCGCTGAAATATTACGGTAATCTTCTCCGTAAAGTTCCACTTCCTCAGCTTTTATTTCCATTGTTTCGGTTTTGATATAAGCATTTCCAATTAATCTTGTTGAAGAAGAGGAATCTCCTGATTTACCTTTCATTGAATTTGCCGAAAAAATAATTTCTTCTGCAAAAAGGAGATTGAAGGTAAAAAGTGTAAGCAAAATAAAAAGTAATTTTTTCATATTATTTAGTTTGAATTTCTCCTTCTACAGAACCGGTAAAGGCATAAGTCTTTGTAACACCACTGGCAGAAAAACCACTTCCATACATCAGAGTATCGTCTTTTTCAATTTTTACAGTAGAAGTCTTACCGCTAATTAACTGCTGGTTTTTAGAATTCCATCTTAAGGCATCTGCATAGAATTTTGTATTTTCAGAAATACTGTTTAATTCAATATCGTCATAAAGTTCATAAATTTCTTTATCTGTATCTGCGTATAAAAATCCACATTTACCCTGGGTTGCAAGCTGATTATTATCATCATAAGCTGAAAATTCAACACCCTGGACAAAGTTTTCGTTTGAATTTTTATAGTTTTCCAGTTTTTCTGCCTGCAAATTTACTTTGATTTCTTTTCCTTCATAGCGGGATACTTTTGCACCTTCAAAGGAAAATTCTGGAACGACATCACTTACTTCCATAGTCTTATCATATTTGATTGTACAGGAAAGAAAAAATAGTGGAGAAAGTAAAAATATAGTTTTTATTAAATAATGATTAAATCTCAATTCCTTACCTTAATTTTGCTCTTTGGATTTTGCCATTTGAAGTCCTTGGAAGACTGTCTACAAAAACAATCTTTCTTGGAACCTTATAAAGGGCTGTTTCTTTTCTCATAAAATTAAAAAGTTCCAGTTCAATTTCATGACAGGCCTGATAATTATCTTCAAGTACAACACTTGCTTTTGCTATCTGACCTCGTTTTTCGTCAAATTCTCCTGTAACTGCACATTCTTTTACAGCAGGATGCTTTTGTAAAACTGCCTCTACTTCAAAAGGACTGATTCTATAACCAGATGATTTTATAATATCATCTTTTCGACTTACAAACCATATATAATCATCTTTATCACAATAAACTAAATCTCCAGTGTGATAAATAAATTCTTCTGTTCTATGACCTTCCCTGGAAATTCCCAGTGTATCTTTATTAACTTTAACACAAAGTTCACCAGTTTTTTCTACAGGGCAGGGCTGATTTTTCTGATCTAAAATAATTAAATCATAAATTGGAGATGCCTTACCAATAGAAGCCGCTTTTACTGGATTTCCTGCAAAATTACCCACAAGTAAAGTTGTTTCTGTCTGGCCAAAAGCTTCGTGAATTTGAATTCCAGTTTTTTCATAAAAAGAATTATATAAATCGGAGCCCAGATATTCTCCGGCAGTACAAGCCCATTCAAAAGAAGATAAATTATATTTTTTAAGGTCAAGATTTAATAAATATCTGTAGATTGTTGGTGTAGCGCAAAAAGAGGTGATTTTATATTTTTCTACTTTTTTTATTAGATTTACGGGAGTAATATGTTCCATGTCGTAGGCAAAAACCGCAGATCCACAAATCCACTGTCCATAAATTTTACCCCAGCTGAATTTGCCCCAACCCGACTCGGCTAAAGAAAAATGAATTCCCCCTTCCCTATTATTAAGCCAGCACTTAGCGGTAATAATATGAGCCAGTGGATAATTATAATCGTGGTGAATTAATTTTGGTTGTGAACTTGTACCGGAAGTAAAAAAGGCAAGCATTGGATCTTTACCCCCGGGAAGTCTACCCTGATTCTGAGCTTTTATTTTTTCTAAATCTAAATCTTCTGCAGAAAATGCCTGATAATCTTCTTTTTGGCCAGAAATTTTTACTAATTCAACTTGAGGAAAAGAAGCCAGGGCCTCCTGAATCTCTTTCATAAAATGCTGGGTTGCAAAGGCAATCATTACTTTTGGCTGAACTGCCTGTAAACGGTAAATTAAATCTTTTTTTAAGAGTCCAGACGGACAGGGAATTGCTACTGCGCCTAATCTATGGAGAGCTAAAACAAATATCCAGTATTCATAACGTCTGCGAAGACTTAGAAGAATTTTATCGCCCCTTTGAATTCCTTTTGACTGGAGATAGGCGGCGGCTTGTTTGGATTTTTCGGAAATTTCTTTAAAGGTAAATTTCCTTTCTTCATCTTTATCGTTACACCAGATTAAAGCAATTTGCTCTGGTTCTTTTTCTGCATAAAGATCGACTACATCGTATGCAAAATTAAAATTCTGAGGAAGTAATATTTTTTTACCATCAAAAAAATTTGCAAGAAGATTCATTACTTATATAACCAATTTACAATTATTTTGTTTCTATGTAATCAGGAATTTCTCTAAGTTTATTATATTTTCCGTCGTAACTGTGACTGTTTGGCCTTATTCCAAGAATTCTTTCGTTTTCGGCTGTCAGTTGTAATTTAATTAATTCCTTAAAAACTGTCATTAAAGGCTGAGGATCTAATTTTGAATCTACCATATCAATTGACTGAAGTTCTTTTATAAAGTAGTAGCAGCTTTCGATTGTAGAAATATATTCAGGCTTGGGTTCTCTTTTAAAAGTGAAGATAGAAGTATAATTTCCGTAAAAAGAAACTCTGGGTAAATCCAGCAAAAAGGGATTATGGTCAATCATTTTTTTTGCACAAAACCAGGTGGCATCTAAAATTATTGGCATAAGAATTTTATTTCCTACAGCCTGAGAAAAACCTTCTTTGTGGGCCGTCCAGGCTTCTTCCCCAGGATACATCATCACTGGAAAATATTTTAGGTCCTGTAAAAGTTCCTGTAATCTTTGATTTTTTGAAAAATCCAGGCCTACAATAATTTCGGAATCTTTTAAGGAAATGTGGGCCAGGTTACCAGTACCAGTTCTCTGTCTTTTGGCTTCTTTTGGATGCATTAAAAAAATAAATTTTACCCCAGTATCTAATTCCTTTGTATATTTACAAAGACAGGAATTTAGGGGCTTAAAACATTTAAAACAACGGTCACTCATAATTTAATTTTTGTAAGGTAGAATTCCTTGAATTTGATATTCCCCGGCCAGGGCAGAAATCATTGCTTCCAAAGAATAATCGCAACGCCAGCTGTAACCAAGAAGAATTGTATCTACCCAGGTTAAATCTTCTGTGATTACCGGCGACATTGTTGAAAGAATAATTACTTTTTTACACATACCGTAAAGACAGTCTACCATTTTCCTTTGATTTTCATTTGCAACACACATAACTATTGTGTCATAGCCTTTTGCAAGATCAGGAAGATTATCTATAACCCACTGAGTTTCATTTGGACCATTATCGTAGTTATAGCGGAATTCACCGGCCTCTGGATATCTTTCTTTTCCAGCGGCAAAAAAACTATTTAAAGAACCTGCTAACAAGATTCTTCCGCCATTACTTTCTGTAAGAGGAAATAATTCATTTTTGTCCAAAGTTACAGATCTGCAGGCCTGTTCTAAAAAGAATTTCTGTCCTTCTTTATCTGGAACTGCCTCATCTACGGCATTTTCATCGGGATATAAAGGAGCAATTGGATTTCCACTCTTGTAATATTCAAGTTTTGCTAAAATTACCCGGTAGGCGGCGTCTTTTACCCTTTCGTGAAAATTTTCGTCTGTAGACATTAAATCAAGATTTTTTGTCCATAAAGACTCATTCAATCTGGCAGTTGTAGAAGAAAGAATAATATCATTACCAGCTTCAAGAGCCATTTTAAATGCATTGGAAAGAGAACCCGCATAAGAAGTTGCTCCAACCATTGTCATATCATCTGTAATTATTAAACCTTTATAGCCCAATTGATTTCTTAACAAATCGGTTAAAAAATATTTTGAAAGAGAGGCAGGAGAACCAGAAGTTTCGATTTGAGGAAAACTTAAGTGACCTGACATTACGGCAGGAACTCTTTCTTTTATCAGATAAATAAAAGGAATCAATTCTCGATTTTTAAAGGTTTCAAAATCTATATCAATTACAGGAAGTCTTCCGTGACTATCTATATTTGTATCTCCATGGCCTGGAAAATGCTTTACTGTTGGAATAATTCCTGCGGCCTGACTTCCGGCAGAAAAGGCAGAACCCAAAATACCAGCTTTTTGAGGATCATCCCCAAAGGAACGGGTACCAATAATAGAAGAATCATGATCTGTAAATAAATCAACCGTAGGAGCAAAGTTCATATTTATTCCAAGAACTTTAATTTCCCGGCTGATATAATAAGCACTGTACCAGGCATCAATTGGATATCCGCTGGCTCCAATTGCCATATTTCCAGGAGTAATAGAAGTATCACCCTTTACATGACGAATCCATCCACCTTCCTGATCTGTCGCTACAAATAATGGAATTTGAAATCTATTTGAATTGGCTGAATGCTGCAGTGAATTAATGGATTTTGCAACAAGATGAATATCATCAGTGTTCCATCCAAAAACTTTTACACTTCCCAAGCCCCTGTTTACCCAGTCATATAAAAGCTGAGGAGGTTCTGCGCCGGCCCAGCCAAACATAAAAGTTTGAGACAGCAGTTCAGAATCGGTCATAAGATCTACGATTTCCCCGGCCAATTGTTCATTTGGGACTTTAGACCAGAAAGTAACCTTCTGATTTTCTGCGTAAACTCCAGCGGTAAAGAGGGAAAGCAGCATAAGTGAGAAGATTTTTATTTTTAAAGACTTTTTCAAAATCACCTTTCTAAATCCTAAAGTAGTCGTTGACAAACAATATGAGCAGCAATGGCGCCATCACTAACAGCAGTAACTACCTGACGGAAAGGTTTACTTCTAACATCACCGGCAGCAAATAAGCCTGGCATTGAAGTTTCCATATTTTCATCAGTTTTGATATAACCGCCCTGGTCTTTGGCAAGCATATCAACTAAGTCTGTCTGAGCTTGAATACCTGTAAAAATAAATACGGCATCGGCAGCTAAAGTAGATTCTTCCTTAGTTTTTACATTTTCTAAAGTTACAGATTCAACTTTGCCATTTCCGTTTATAGATTTTACTACTGTATCGTAGATTGGTTCTACACCTTTAGAAAGCATTTTATCTACTACGGCTTTTTGGGCTCTAAATTTATCTCTACGGTGAATAATATGAAGGTCAGAAGTTATAGTTGAAAGATAAGTAGCTTCTGCACAGGCTGTATCTCCACCGCCAACTACTACAATTTTACGATTTCTAAAAAATGGACCATCACAAGTTGCACAATAAGAAACTCCCCTACCAGTTAATTCGGCTTCTCCGCTAACGCCCAAAGTTTTATGAATTGCTCCAGTTGCTAAACATAAATATGGGGCTTCGTAAACCTTTTTACGACTGGTCACAAAGAATTTATCATCCTTTTTATCGATTGCAGTAACCTGTACCATCTCAATTTTTGCACCAAAAGCCTTAGTCTGTTCTTCCATTTTTTGAATGAAACTTGGTCCATCAACCGTAGGAAAAACTCCAGGATAATTATCAAGTTCTGTAATCTGCATTACCTGACCGCCAGAACCTGCCAGATCTAAAACAAGGGTATTTAATCCACCGCGCGCAGCATACTGAGCACTAGCCAATCCGGCAACTCCGGCACCTATAATAATATAATCGTATTTTTCTGTATCCATACTTTTAATATACCAAAAAAAACTCTAATCGTCTTTATAAAGATTCATAAGATACTTGCTCAAAACAATATTTTATAAAATATTGTATAAAATATTTATTTTCCAATCACAAAAATGGCTGGGATTTTACCAAGTTCTGGAACTTTTTCTTTTTTCCACTGGGCAACTGTCTTAGTTTTTATATATTCTTCCTGACAGGTAATTCCCGCTGCAATACAAACTTTTGTGTTAGGTTTTAGATTGTTTAAAATTGTTTCTATCATCTTTGCATTTCGATAGGGAGTTTCTATAAACAACTGAGTTTGGTTTTCGTTCCACACTTTGTTTTCTAATTTTTTGAGGGCTTTAATTCTCTGTGGAACTTCAACTGGAAGGTAACCGTTAAAAGCAAAACTCTGACCATTAAAACCTGACCCCATAACAGACATCAAAATTGAAGAAGGACCAACAAGAGGAACAACTTTATAACCCCTTTCCTGAGCAAGGGCAACTAAATCGGCTCCTGGGTCTGCAATTGCAGGGCAACCAGCTTCTGAAATTACCCCCATTGGTTTTCCATTTTTGAGGGCCTCAAGATATTGGCCTATGAATTTTCTGTCGGTATGACGATTTAATTCATAAAAAGTTAATTCATCTATATCAATTGATTTTTCTACTTTTTTTAAAAATCTTCTGGCAGAACGGATATTTTCTACTACAAAATCTTTTATATTTACAATTATATCGTGATTATAATCGGGCAGAACTTTTGAAATCTCTGTTTCGCCAAGAGTTACAGGAATTAAATATAAAGCACTTTCCATTTTAGACCTCTTTTAATCAATTAATTTTTCGCTGGCACTTTCCCATTCCTGGGTCTTTTGATCTATTTTTTCTGCAAGTTCATTTATTTGAGTCTGAACAGCTTTTGCTTTTTCGCCATTAGAATAAACAGAAGGATCTGACATTTTTGCTTCTAAAAGTGATTTTTTTTCTTCCAGTTCTTCTATTTCTTTTTCTATTTTTTCTACTTCCCTTTCGATTTTACGTCTTTCTGAATCTCGTTTTTTCTGTTCTTCCCAGGAAAGTTTTGTTTGTGAGCTAGTTTCAGGGGCGTTACGGGGAGAAGAACCCCCTTGTTTTTCCCCGTTAGAAAGGGTAGCGGACAAGCCCTGCTTGGAAGCGAGGGGAAGGCTTTCCCCACCTGATAATTTTTCTAGCTGCTCCATATAATACTGATAATTTCCCGGGTAATATTTAAATTTTCCTGGTTCAAGATGTAAAACCTTGTTAGCAAGTTCTTCGATAAAGCCCCGGTCATGGCTTACAAAAATTACACTACCGCCAAAATCTTTTAGAGCCTTAAGAAGTACATCTTTTGAGTGGATATCCAGATGGTTTGTTGGTTCGTCCAAAATTAAAAGATTTACAGGACTTAATAAAAGCTGCAAAAGGGCAATTCGGCTTTTTTCTCCACCGGAAAGTACATTTAAAGATTTGTAAACATCGTCGCCCCGGAAAAGGAAGGCGCCCAGCATATCTCGGAGTTTTGGAATAAGATCCAGAGGGGCCTTTGATTCCAGGTATTCAAGAATACTTTCTGAACCTTTTATAGTTTCTGCATTATCCTGACTAAAATATCCGATTTTTACTCCGGCGCCGGGAATTATTTCTCCTGTAAAATCCCGGTCTTCCTGGGCAATTATTCTAAGAAGTGTTGATTTACCCGCTCCGTTTCGTCCAACAACTACCAGTCTTTCGCCATTTTCCAGAGTCAGTTCAAGATTATCTAAAACCTTATTTTTTCCATCGTAAGATTTACAGATATTGTTCATTCGTAAAACTAAGCGTCCACTGTGAGGGGCCGGTGGAAAGGTAAAGTGGATTTTTTTAAGGGATTCCGGGATTTCGATTTTTACCATTTTGTCCAGGCGTTTTTGATATTCCTTCCAAGGACGTTCTCTTGCAGGCTCTGCGCGGTTTTGGCGGCACTGTAATTTTCGTCAGCCATGACCGAGGTTTTATCGAGCAGCTGGCTACCCGTGTCCTCGAACTCAAGCCGGGTCAGTTCAAGAATTTCCCTGGAAATTACGAGTTCTATATGGAGCAGCTTGCAAAGCTTGAAGCTCAGAATGAGGGGGAAAGCCTTCCCCCTGGGCTCAGCCCGCAAGCGGTCTTCGCCACACCCCCTTCTGCGGGCTCAAACGCCGCCCGCAACGCCCGCTCTGA
>JAIKYZ010000123.1 GCA_024682655.1 Treponema sp. | reverse complement strand
GAAGGACTGCCAGCCTGGAGCTTTTTTACCAGCAAAAGGGTCTACTGCAGTTGCAGCTTCCTTTGCGGCTTCTGCTGCCTTTTCTTCAGCAATTTCTTCTGCAGTTTCTGTATGGAAAATCTTATAAATACCGGTGTTTTTACCAATATTTTCAAAGAACTGTCCTACAGAAATCTTTGGAATATTTTCAGAGCCTTTTACAATTGTTGATCCATGACTAGCTGATGAAGATGATTTAGAATCACCAAGTCCACAACCTGCAAATGAAAGAACAAGGGCAATCAGACAGATGATTGAACAAGTTCTGAAAGTCTTATATTTATCATTTTTTTTGTTTAATTCTGTTTCCATAAAAATCCTCAATGTTTGCCGTATTAAATACGGCAAAGACAAAAGTTACTGAATCTCAGCGAGAACTGCACCCTGTGCAATCTGAGAACCAGTAGCAGCGACAAAGTGAACTTTACCAGCAGCACCAGCCTTAATTTCCAATTCCATTTTCATTGATTCTACGATAATTACAGTTGTATCAGGACTTACTGAAGCACCTTCTGCAACTGCATAACGAAGAAGAGTACCTGCTACAGGAGCCTTTACAGGTGAACCAGAACCACTAGCGGCTGCAGGAGCGGCAGCTGGGGCTGGTGTAGGAGCAGCAGGTGCAGGAGCGGCAGGAGCTGGTGCAGCAACAGGAGCACCACCTAAAGAAGCCAATACCTGGCCAGCCTGAACCTGAGTTCCTGGCTGTACAGAGAAAGTAATCTTTCCAGCTTCAGGAGCTTTTACTTCAAGTTCCATCTTCATTGATTCAATAATAATTACTGTATCACCCTTGTTAACCTGAGTTCCAGGAGCAACAGCATGGCGTAACAAAGTACCTGCAACTGGAGATTTAACTTCTACTCCACCAGAAACAGCAGTTGGAGCAGCAGCAGGTGCAGCAGAAACTGCAGGAGCAGCGCCTGGAGCAGCAAATGATACATTATAAGCAGTTCCGTTTACATTTACTGACATAGAATCGCCAGCAGGACCTGTTGTTACATTATAGGCAGTTCCATTTACATTTACTGTATAAGAAGCACCCTTATTTTCCTTAGCAGCAGCTGGAGCAGCTTCCTTCTTAGCAAATGTAGAAGCAGCATCAACTGGTCCCTTAGAACGTTCAGCAAAGAATTTTGGAGCAACATTAGGGAACATTGCATATGTGAGAACGTCTTCATCAGAACCGTCACCACCAGCCTTCTTAGATTCTTCAACCATCTTGTCCCATTCTGGAGCAATTTCATCGGCAGGACGACAAGTCATAACTTTATCCATACCATTCTGTTTAAGAGCTTCTTTTACTAACTCTGGATCTGCATCTGTAGGGAGTTTACCGAACTTACCAGTAATAAGATTACGGAAGTCCTGAGTCATTACTTTATAAGGTCCCATAAGAACGTTCATAACAGCCTGTGTACCAACAATCTGTGATGTAGGTGTTACAAGTGGAACATAACCGGCAGCCTTGTGAACCTTTGGAAGTTCTGCAAGTACTGCATCCATCTTGTCACCGGCGTTCTGCTGTTTGAGCTGAGATTCAAGATTAGAAAGCATTCCACCTGGAACCTGAGAAAGAAGAATACGAGTATCTGCACCAAGGAAAGCTGATTCAAGTGAAGAATAGTGTTTACGAACTTCACGGAAGTAAGCAGCAATTTCAAGAAGAAGCTTTGTATCAAGGCCAGTATCCATATCTGTACCTTTAAGCATTTCTACGACAGTTTCTGTTGGTGAATGAGAAGTACCCATAGACATAGAAGAAATTGCTGTATCAAGCCAGTCAGCACCAGCTTCAGCAGCCTTCAAAAGGGTTGCAACAGAAAGACCTGTTGTAGCGTGTGAGTGAATTTCAATAGGAAGATCTACCTTTGCCTTAATCTTCTGTACAAGGTCAAAAGCTTCGTATGGTTTTAAAAGGCCTGACATATCTTTAATACAGATAGAATCTGCACCAAAGTCAGCATAAGTCTTAGCAAGTTCTGCATATTTTTCGTTTGTATGGAATGGAGTTACGGCATAAGAAATAGCCATCTGAACATCAACTCCAGATTTTTTAGCAGCCTTTGTAGCACATTCCATGTTACGAGGGTCATTACATGCATCAAAAATACGGAAACAACCAATACCATTTTTTGCAGCAGTAGCAACGAACTTTTCTACTACATCATCAGCATAGTGTTTATAACCAAGAAGGTTCTGAGCACGAAGCAGCATCATGATTTTGTTATTTGGAAGTGCTGCGTGAAGTTTACGAAGGCGGTCCCAAGGATCTTCATTCAAGAAGCGGATACAAGAGTCATAAGTAGCTCCACCCCATCCTTCTATATATTTGTAACCAACCTTATCAAGTTTGTCGCAGATTGGCAGCATATCAGCTGTAGTCATACGTGTAGCGTGAAGACTCTGATGAGCATCACGGATTGCAAGTTCTGTAATTCCAACTTTTGCCATTTTTTACCCCTTAAATTACGATTTTAATGTCTTATCATGAATTGCCGCAGCAATTGCAGCAACTACAGCTCCATCATCTTTTGGCGCTACCGAAGCAGTCGGAGCCTGAGCTGGCTCTTCTTTATCAAGTTTAAGCGCATGAACTACAATTTTCAGTAATTTCATGCAGACTATCAAAATGATAATGAAACCAAAAACAACACTCATTCCGAGCAAAGTAAGAAGTCCACTTTGTCCCAGCATTTCAACTATTGTCATAGGTATTCCCTCACTAATTCCTTATATCAGATTTTTGAAATCCGAATTCTTTTTCAGCCTAGAGTATATTCAAGATGATTTCTTTTTTCAATATTTCAATAATAGGAATAAACCCTTATAAATTTATGAGAAAAGATGTAAAATATTTTAATTATGAATTACCTGAACATAATATTTACAGCCTTATTATCAATTTCAGTTATCTTGCATTTAGTATTTTCCATTCAGTTGATAAAGGGAAATCAGAAAAAATATGTCTACATAATTGCAAGAATAAGTTCCCTCTTTGAGTTACCATTAACCTGTGGACTGGCAATTTCTTTCTTAGTGAATTTCTATCCGGATTCATTACATATAATTAAAATGATTACTTTTTCTTATATTTTTGCTCTGGCATGCAATATGGTTTCACTTTTAAAGTTACCCCATTCAGTCATCCTGACTCAGATTTTCTGGCTGATTTCGAACTTTTTCTGGATGCTTTTGTACTCAAATATCTTTAGATTGCAGCATATTCCAGTCTGGACCCTGCTTTTACCGGCAATTCTCTTTATAATTTCCTATTTGCTGGCCTTTTTTATGATAAAAAATCAAAAAATATCATTTTATTTTAATCTGGCTCTGGCAATTCTTATTACGACCTTGTTGATTTACACTTCAGGCTTAAATCTTTTTTACTATAAAGATGCGGCTTCGCTTATCATGCTGATAAACAGTATCATCCTTCACGCCTTTACAATTTTTACAATCAAGGTAAGAAATGTAAGCAAAAATATAATGTGGATAGTCATTAATCATTATGGATTTTTGTTGATTCAGATTTTATTTTCCCTTTCAAGTATTCTTATGCTGGTCTAAATTTTAAAGAAAAAAAAAGCAATTTTAACAAAGAAAATAGTTAAAATTGCTTTTTTTTCAATATAAAAATTAGTTATATTACAGTAATTTTAAAATAAATCACTCCAACCGTAGAGTTTTCCCCTTGAAAGTTCACCATTTTTCAATTTATTTGACAAAACTTCCAGGGATTTTACAGCACCTTCGGCAAAGCCTTCTCGACTTCGGGCAGTATGAGTCAATTCAATTGTATCGGCAGTTCCATCAAAAAATACTTTATGAGTTCCAGGAATATTACCACAACGAGTTGAACTTACATGCAACTGATTAGACTTTGGTCTTTCATGAAAAGCGTCTGTTACAATTTCTGTTTTATTTTTATTACCAAGCATAACTCTTCTGGCAATTTCTAAAGCTGTTCCAGAGGGAGAATCGGCCTTTTGATTATGATGAGCTTCCCAAGTTGCTACATCGTACTGTGGATAATCGGCCATAATTTTTGCGGCTTCTTCCACAATTTTATAAAACATATTTACGCCAATAGAAAAGTTACCGGCTGTCATTAAAGTTCCGCCCACTTCTTTTGCATAAGCGGAGATTTCCTCATGTTTATCGTTCCAGCCTGTAGTTCCTACGACTAAAGGAAGTCCTAATGGAAGCAATGCCTTAACATTTTCTATAACAGCTGATGGATGAGTAAATTCAATAATTCCTTCTGCACAACTTGATTTAACAGCACGAACAATTGCAGCACTGTCACCATTGGCAACTTTTACACTTGCATCATCAGCAAAAGTATCAATTGTAGCCACAACTTCATGACCTGCTCTTTTAGCGCAAATTTCTATCATGTGACCCATTTTTCCATAACCAACTAAAGCAATTTTCATATAAGACTCCTCTATTTATTCAATATTTTTTTTACGAGAAATAAGCACTGTGTAAAATCTGAACAGTACGATTTGCTTCATCTTCATCAACTATCATACTGATATTAACTTTGCTTGCCCCCTGAGAAATCATCTGTACATTAATTCCTTCATCGGCAAGAGCTTCAAATCCACTGGCAAGAATTGCTGAAGAGTGAGCTACATCGCAAATAACTGTAACAATTGCCTTTCCACTTCTAACAGTAACATCACTTGCTTCCTGTAAATCTTTGATAAGGCCTGATAAATCGGCTTTTGTATTTACAGTCAAAGAAACTGAAACTTCTGAGGTTGCAATCACATCAATACTAATATTCCATTTTAAGAAATTATTAAAAATATGAGCCAGAAAACC
This sequence comes from Treponema sp., assembly GCA_024682655.1. GTDB lineage: Bacteria > Spirochaetota > Spirochaetia > Treponematales > Treponemataceae > Treponema_D. The sequence continues at coordinate 4,118 of JAIKYZ010000123.1, read as the reverse complement.
GGCAGCACCCAGCATGCGCGAACTTACAATATCAATCAAGGTTATATTTTTTACTGTTGTTATGGCGCAAACTGGAGGAACTTTTACGGTATGTTTTTCTACTATCAAAGTACCTGGGCTTGAAATGTTATAGGAATTTTTAACGCGGACTGGGGTACCTGATTCACGAACTGGAAGCATTGAACGAGGATGTAAAACCTGTGAACCAAACATAGCAAGTTCCTGAGCCTCTTCGTAAGTAACTTCTGCAACTGGCTTTGCGTCTTTTACAAGTCTAGGATCTGTTGTTAAGATTCCATCAACATCTTTCCAGGTCTGAACTTCTTCAACTTTGAGGGCTGCACCAATCATTGTAGCAGTTAAATCTGAACCACCTCTTCCTAAAGTAGTGATAATTCCCTTTTTATCTTTTGCAATAAAACCTGTAACAATTGGAATACGAGAATCACTTCCGTCTTTGTAAGAAGCTAAAGCGGCCGGAATAGTTTCCCAAACTTCATCCAATAATTCTGCTGCCATGTAATTACTGTCGCTTACAAATCCAATATCCCAGGAATCATAAAATTGAGCTGCAATTCCTTTTGACTGCAAATAAGCTGACATCATACGAACAGACATTCTTTCGCCAAAGGAAACAAGATAATCTCTTGAACGTTTACTAACTTCCTTTAACATAGAAATACCTGTCAAAAGCTGTTTAAGTTCATCCAGCAAAGCTCTGATTGTTTCTATATTTATATTTAATTGAGCTGCAGTTTCTTCGTGAAGTTTAGCAACACCTTCTACATCAACAATTCCTTCCAGGGCCTTATCGGCTGCTTCAAGAAGATGATCTGTTGTATCTCCCATTGCAGACAAAACTACAATTGGTCGATTTTTTTTATAAGCCTCAATAATAGACGCAACATGTTTAATTCTTTCTGCATTAGCTACACTTGAGCCACCAAACTTCATTACTATCATTAAATTAATCCTCTCAAAATTTATAAATAATAAATTTATTTAATTATATTGAATTGCTTATTTATGGGCAATTAAAGTCTTAAAAATTGAATATTCTGACTTGTAATATCAATTTTATCGGCCTTTAATTTTGCTTTGTCATTTAATTCGACTCCAGAGCAGCCTTTTATTGTTGCCTGCATATCAATTTCTGGGATTAAAAAGAGTGCATCGTTACCCCTAACATCAATACAAAAGCCTTCAAATTCAAGGTCTGGATTTTGCATAAGATAAACCAATTTCCAGTGAGTATCGCTTAAACGGCTGGCTTTTTTGGCGGCAATTGAAGCGGCATCTCCCGCAGCAACTTTTTCAAGCATGGCGTCTTTGTCTAATATTTTTTCACCTTTAATAAAGGCCCTCAGTTGTTGGTGGGCAATTAAATCACTGTAACGGCGTAGAGGAGAAGTTACCTGACTGTAAAAGGAAAGTCCTAGGCCTGAATGAGGTGCAGGGGTAATTCCAACTGAACGTTTACGCATACACTTTACCCTTGCAAATTGACCAGCCCAGCCCTCTGGAATCTGATCCGGGAATTGAGGAGCTTCCTGACTTACATAAGGAAAAGGAATCTTATTCTTAAAAGCAAAACGTGCCGCAGCTTCCCCGGCCAAAAGCATCATTTCCTGAATCATATCGTTTGATTCATACTTTTGATCTGGAATTACAGAGACTTTTTTACTTTCTTTATCAACTGTAATATGAACTTCAGGCATCTGAACGGTTACAGAACCATTTGCAATTCTTTTTTGATGATTAATTCTTGCAATTTCAAAAAGTTTTTTGAGTTCTGGAGAATCTTTTTTTTCTTCAGCCTCTTTATAGGTCATTCTCTTAACCTTTACATTTACTCTTTTGATTTGACATTCTCCGATTACACAATTTTGGTCCAGACTTAAACAAAAGGCCAGGGCCCTGCTATCTTCCCTTAAACCAAGAGCATAATCTTCAAGGCAGGATTCAGCCAGCATTCTTGAAGCACCTTCGGGAATATAGAGAGTTGTTCCTCTACCCCTTGCGGCAACGTCAATAGAAGAATCAGGAAGAACTGAAGAAGCAGGATCGGCAATACAAACCCATAGTTTTTCTCCGTCAAAACCAACGGCATCATCTGGGTCGGTAGAAGATTCAGAGTCAATTGCATAACAGGTACAGGGGCAATCTTCTCTTTCTTCCTGAGGCATTGCTCCAAGTTGTTCACGGGCAGAATCAAAACTAAAACCAAATCGGGTTGGATAAGGATTTTTTGTGTAATCCCAAATACCAGTTTCAATTAAAACCTTGTGGGCTTTTTCTATTGAAAGGGAGACTCCTGCTTCCTGTAAAGTTTTACACTTATCTGTTTTACACAAGGCATAAGCTTCAACTTCGCCCATATATTTTGCGTCATCCGGGAGATTTAATTTACGGTCTTTTAATCTCTGAATAAAGGCGGCGCGAATTTCTGATTCATGTTCTTTTTCGTATTGTTTTTTTACCAGCTCCTGGATTTCCTGACTTGATCGGGGAATAAAAATCAGATTTCCTTTTTTTAATTCATCCTGAGAAAGACTAAATTCAAGGCTATTGATTAAAAGTGAGTAAAAATACCAGACAGCATCACTTTTTAATCCATCGCTTACAAAAGAGCCTAAATCTTCAAAGGAAATTGGCTGTCCCAGAGTTGAATCGTCACTCTGTAATAATTCATAAATCTCTTTAATTTGATTTTTTAAATTTTCGTCCTGATAAGAAAGTAAATTTTCCAGAGAAGAAACAGGATTTTGTGACAAAAGGATAAAATCTTTTTCCCTTATTTTTTGTTCACTGTAAAGGGCTTTTTTTCCGCCAGGACTTGCAGGCTGACTGCAATATCTGATTATATATTTTTCGCCATCTCTTTCGTTTATAGTGGCCGCTTGATTTTTATATAGGACAACCGAATTCTTTACCATAGATTAATAGTAACAAAATTTTCCTGTATTGAAAATATTTATGTTAAATAAAAAAAAGGCACAGAATATTCTGTGCCTTCTGAATATCTTTATTTTAAGATATCAAATTACCATTTCTTTTCAATCATCTGGCGGTCACAAATGTTCAATTCTTCACCGTCTGGATTGATTTCAAAGAACTTAGCTTTGTTCATGTTAGGAACAACGTTTACTGAATCTCCTAAGCGGAAATCAGCAGAAGCTGTTGTCTTAGCGATGATTGACTGTCCTTTGTTAGAAACAAGGTACAAGTGTGTTTCAGCACCAAGTGGTTCTTTGTTAGTAATTTTCATCTGCATATCATCTTTTGCAGCTGGTTTATCAACATAAGTAAGGTCTTCTGGACGAATACCGAATGTAACTTCTTTTCCGATGTATTCTTTTAATGTCTTAGCCTGTTCTTCTGTTGGGTTGATTTCGAAAGATCCTTCATCACAAACAATCTTTCCATTCTTTTCAAGAACTTTTACAGTCATGAAGTTCATTGGAGGTGTACCAATAAATCCTGCTACGAACTTATTGATTGGGTTGTTGTAGAGGTAAAGTGGAGCACCAATCTGCTGAATAACACCGTCTTTCATTACAACGATCTTTGTACCAAGTGTCATAGCTTCGATCTGGTCGTGAGTTACGTAGATCATTGTAGCCTGAAGTCTGTTGTGAAGAGATGCCAATTCAGAACGCATTGTTACACGGAGTTTAGCATCCAAGTTTGAAAGAGGTTCATCGAACAAGAATACTTTTGGATTACGAACGATTGCACGACCTACAGCAACACGCTGACGCTGTCCACCAGAGAGAGCCTTTGGTTTGCGGTCAAGATACTGTGTAAGGTCAAGCTGTTTAGCAGCATCGCGAACACGGCGGTCAATTTCTGCCTTATCCATTTTGCGGATTTTAAGACCGAATGCCATGTTGTCGTAAACTGACATATGAGGATACAAAGCATAGTTCTGGAAAACCATTGCAATGTCGCGGTCTTTCGGAGGAACATCGTTCATCTTTTCGCCGTCAATCAGCAAATCACCTTCCGTGATGTCTTCAAGACCTGCAATCATACGGAGAGTTGTTGACTTACCGCATCCAGACGGACCAACGAATACACAGAATTCGCGGTCTTCAATAGTAATGTTTGCATCGCTT
>JAIKYZ010000116.1 GCA_024682655.1 Treponema sp. | reverse complement strand
TATGATAAATATAATGACCGTTTAGTTACTTCTTATTGGGCATATAAGGATGCTGGTATTACTTCTAATGGTACTTATGAAGTTTCTAAAGATGGAACAGTAACTGAAAAAGAAATAATAAGTGAACAATTTAATACCTTTATACCAAGTGAAGTAGGCCTTTGGGCTTTTACTGGGGCTTATGAAAACATTAATGGGGAAAATGTTTGGAATATGAATACTCTTATAAATCTTGATGATATTAAATCTGAATATTATTTTATACACGCTAGTGATTATCTTAGTATTGGAGATTTATATGGTGGAAAAGACCATCAGATTGTAGGTGATTATATTTATATATCTTTATGTGGTAATTACAATGTAAATGATGATGATGGAAATTGTTTATACACTTACCCATTATATGAATTCTACCGATTTAATATGAAAACAAAAGAAGTCGAAAACATCCTCAAAGATTCCGATTACACCGAAAGATTGAATGTTTCCTCTTGGTCTGTAAATGAAACAACTTTCTATTATTCGGGAACTTATTCCAGCAATGATACTCCAATTAACGGAAAGGTTGATCTTTCTTCATCAAATTTCACTCACACAGTTTTAGATTCTTCTCAAAATCTTTCTTGTCTTTCGGCTTTGTAAAAATATTTTTTTGTAGATTCATAGGTGTCAGAAATAATTTTCTGGCACCTTTTTTTTTCCTATTTGATTCCAAGTATAACAATTACTATTGCATTTACTTTTGTAACAGGATTTTCTGCAACTGGACGGATGTAAACGTGAATGTCGGAGCCGTCATTAAGTTTTTCGTCAATAAGAATTGCTTCCTTGCTTTTAATACATTTTTCGATGTTTTCTGAAAAAAGATTTTGGGATGCAACGAATTGATTGTCAAAATCAATAATATTGTTTTTGAGAGGTTTTAAATATTTTCTTAAAAATTCCCGGAAGGTTTTATTTCCCAGTAATAATTTATGATTTTTACCGTTTATTTCCAGAATTGCCATTGGTGGGGTACTGAAAAAGTTTTCGTATATCATATCTTCCTGGTTAGTTACTATTGATAAGTCATAGAGGTTGATTTTTCCAAGACTAGAGTAATATTCGGTTTCGGCAGGATTTTCAAATCCTATTTGAGTTCCTTTATCATATCTTTCAAAGACTTTTTCTGATGGTAGTGGAGGAGTGTAATAATAGCCCTGAAGTTTTGTACAACCAATTTCTTTTAAGAAATCAACCTGGTCTTCTGTTTCTACACCTTCGCAGATTGTATCTATTCCAAGAGAACTGGCTGTTTTCATTAAACCTGTAAGAATAATTTTGCTCTTTTCGTTTTCATAAAACTGGTTCATAAATCTCATATCGAACTTAATTAAGTCAAAAGAAATATCATGAAGTACATCCAGGGAAGAATAACCTGAACCAAAATCATCCATCCAAACCTTAAAGCCTAAATTCTGGAAACGTTTGATTTGTAGTTTCATGTAATCGAAATCACGGCCAATTATACTTTCTGTAATTTCAATTGTAAGTTTTTCATGTGGAATTCCAGCTTTATCAACCCTTTCTTCTATTTCAGAAACAATGTCACAGCTGGTAAAATCTGAACGCGAAAGATTTACAGAAATAGGAACAATATAAAGTCCCTTATCTGCCTGCTGCTTCATTTTTATAAGAACTTGTTCTGTGACATATAAATCAAGTTTATAAATAAGATTTTCATCTTCCAATATTGATATAAAATCATTAGGATTCATAAAACCTTTTACAGGATCATCCCAGCGGGAAAGTGCTTCTTCATCACAAACTCTGCCATTTGCGGCTCTTACAATTGGCTGGTAGTAGATTTTAATCCATCCTTCTTTGATTGCCTTATCTATATTTTCAATTATGTATTGCTTATTCAGGGAATCTTCAAGCATTGAATTATCAAAATAAGTAAAGTGTGAAATATTTGAAGATTTATTGAAATCACAAGCCATTTTTGCCCGGTCACAGGCCGTACTTACATTACACAATTCAATTACACTTGAGTAAATTCCTGCTCTGACTGTAATAGATTTTCCATTATTAATACTTTCATTTTCTTTAAAGATTTCAAAAAGTATTTCTTCTATATTTTCTTCATCAGTATATACGCAAAATGTATCCATTCCAAATCTACAGCATTGTTTATCTGTAAAATAAGAAATTAATAATTTTGAAAAAGCCCTGATTAAATTATCTCCTTCGGCAAAGCCATATTTTGCATTAAAATATTTAATTCCATTAAAATCAAAGAAGAGCATTGCTGGGACTTTTTTATTTTTAAGACTTTTAGGAATAAAATTTGTTTCTACAAGACTAAAGAAATAGGAAATTGCAGGAAGTCCTGTAAGATAATCATACTGAGAAATATGTTTTGCCCTATAAAGATTTGAATAAATTGTGCTTATTAAACTTTTTTCTTTTGAATCAGCTTCGATATAAGGGCCTTCATCGGTATACCAGATGATGGCAAGTTTATTCCCATCTTTATAAAAATGTTTTCCAAAGGCGTGAATTAATCTATAAGAATTTTTTACTTTTGAGCGATAAATGATGTTGTAGGGAATGTCGTCTAATGCAAAATCAATTGCGGCATCATGTAGTTCTGCAATATCATCTGGATGACTATCTCTGTACATATTATTATCCATCAAGTCATATGCAAATTTGCGGTCATCAAAATCAAAAAGTTCTAAAAAGCCTGAAGAAAGGGCCAGAGTAACTACGTGTTTGTCAACAAACTGATAAATAGCAAAAGGAATTTCTGAATTTTCTAGAATTTCTAATTCACTTTTACTATATTGATATCTCTCCATTTTCTCTCCATTATATTTACATAACAATAATTTTAGGCTTTAAACAAAGAATATGCAAATATAAAAGTACTGGTAAATTATAATTTATATTTATTTTGAGGGGTGTCTTTACCGGCGAATATTTGAAAATTCGGAAAATTGATTACAAGCACTCCTTCCTTCAGTAAATCTTACTCTGCAAAAATCTGTTGTCCTTTTTATAACTTTTCGTTAGTATTTACTAACAAAAATGTTAGTCAAAACTAACGAAAAAAGGAGGTCCTAATTGGACAAATCACAAAAACTTAATGGTAAAGACCTTATTAATATTGGTATCTTCACCGCAATTTATGTTGTTTCTATCATGGCTCTTGCTATGTTGGGTTATATTCCTATTTTTATGCCTTTATACGCAGTTTTAATGCCTGTCGTTGGTGGCATTGTCTTTATGCTCTTCCTTACAAAAGTAAAGAAGTTTGGAATGATTCTAATTATGGCAATTCTTCTGGGAATTTTAATGTGGCTTACAGGTATGTCCTGGTATGCACTTGCACTTGGAACTCCTATGGGATTAATTGCTGAATTTATTTATAAAAGCGGTCAATATAAAAGTGCTAAAAAGGCTGTTCTAGCCCATGGAGTTTTTTCTATCTGGATCTGGACAAACTATATTCCACTTTTCTTCTGTCCGGAAAAATACTGGTCAACTAGACAGGATTTTGGTCAGGAGTATATTGATACCCTTCAGAGCCTTATGCCAGTGTGGATGTGTCCTGTTCTATTTATAGCCTGCTTTGTATTTGGACTTTTGGGCGGCTGGCTTGGTCTTAAAATCTTGAAAAAGCATTTTGCTAAAGCCGGTATTGTTTAATTTTTTTTAAGAGGAATTTAAAATGGAACTGATGAAATCTACTTCAAAAAAATCACTGGTTGATCCGCGTACAAAAATGCTCCTGCTTACCTTTGTTTCAGTTTTTGTTCTTGGAAATGCCGGCGGTCTTTATGCCAATGAATTTCGTTGTATTCTAAATTATATTCCTCTATTTTTACTGCTTGCCTCGGGACGTCTTTCTACCTTTGTAAAGGGTTTTGTTCTGATGGCGGCAGGTTATTTGATTCAGTTTTTTATTGCCCCTCATCTTCATGGAACTTTGGGATTTCTTTGTCTTGCTATAATAGGAATTGTTTTGCGTTTTATTCCTGGAATTCTAACTGGGGTGTATGTTGTATCTACAACAACCGTAAGTGAGTTTATTTGTGCCATGGAAAAACTGCACCTTCCACAAGTTATTACAATTCCCTTATCTGTAATGTTCAGATTTTTTCCAACCGTAGTCGAGGAAGCTTCTTCTATCAATAAAGCAATGGCTATGAGGGATATAAAATTTGGCGGAAAAAAAGTTTTAAAAATGGTAGAGTATCGCCTTATTCCAATGATGACCTGTTCTGTAAAAATAGGACAGGAGCTTTCTGCCGCAAGTCTTACCCGTGGTCTTGGTGGCCCGGAAAAGCGTACAAATATCTGTAAAATTGGTTTTGGCTTCTGCGATTTTCTTGTAATTCTTCTTTTGATTGGAGGAACGACTTATACAATTTTGCGTGCCTGTGGAGTTATTCCAGATTTCTTTGCTAAATAAAGTGGTAGAAAAATGATTGAACTTAAGAATGTATATCTAAACTATTCCTCGGGAGAGGGCTTTGAACACGGGGCTGCTGGTGGAGTTGGAGAGAAAGTCTCTAACGGCAGCTTAAAAAATATAAATTTGACAATTGCTGATGGAGAATTTGTCCTTTTGACAGGTGGTTCCGGTTGTGGTAAAACCTCCATTCTTCGTCTTATAAATGGTTTGATTCCTAATTTTTTTGAAGCAAATCTAAGCGGTTCGGTTTTAGTAAATGGCAAAGATGTTTCCCATGCTGAACTTTATGATACTGCAAAAAATGTAAGTACCGTTTTTCAAAATCCCCGTTCCCAGTTTTTTAATGTTGATACAACAAGTGAACTTGCCTTTGCCTGCGAAAATCAGGGTATGGCAGAAGAGGAAATTCTTAAAAGAATGGATAAGGTAATTCAAAAGTTTCATTTGCAGCCACTAATGGACCGAAGCCTTTTTAATTTAAGCGGTGGCCAGAAACAGAAAATTGCCTGTGCCTCTGTTGCTGTTACAGGAAATCAAATAATTCTTCTTGATGAACCTTCTGCAAATCTGGATTTGCAAACAATAGACGAATTACACAATCTTTTAGCAAAATGGAAGGAGGAAGGAAAAACTCTTGTAGTTGCTGAACATCGTATTTCCTATCTCTGGGATCTTGCCGACCGTACAGTTATTTTAAAAGATGGTCAGATTGATAAAGAACTTTCCCGCCAGAAAATGGATGAAGCCACCGAAGAATTTCTGCATGGGCTGGGACTTAGGTCTAATAAGTGGACCAGGGCTAAAATTGAAAATAATCAGGAAGGTGTGGAATTGGCAGGGGAATCAAGTTCACAAAATGCTCTTATAATCCAGAATTTTTCTTACAAATATAAAAATGGTTACCTGGCCTTAAATATTCCTCAAATGCAAATTGAAAGGGGAAAAATTACCGCCATAACCGGAAATAACGGGGAGGGTAAAACAACCTTTCTTAACTGCCTGTGTGGTCTGGGCCGTCGTTCCAAGGGACTGCTATTTTATCAGAATAAAAAATACCGTCGACGGGACCGCCAGAAGTTAATTTATCTTGTGATGCAGGATGTAAATCATCAGCTTTTTTCAGAAAGTCTTCTGGATGAAGTTTTAATCAGTCAGCCTGAAGAAAATGAAGAAGAAGCCCGTAAGATTCTGGCCTCCCTTGACCTTTTAGAATTTGCTGACCGACATCCTCAGTCTCTTTCTGGTGGACAAAAACAAAGAGTTGCCGTTGCCTGCGCAATTGCTTCCGGCCGCGATATTATGCTTTTTGATGAACCTACCAGTGGCTTGGATTATACTCACATGCTGCAGATCGGAAAACTTCTTTCTGAGCTAAAATCAATGGGAAAAACCGTAATTGTTGTTACCCACGACCGCGAACTTATAAAAGAATGCTGCGACCACGAAATTCACCTGGGAGAATATAACACTGTTATTGACAATTCTCAAAAGTAGGGTTATTTTCGACCTATGGAAATAGAGCAAAAAGGAACCTTACAAAAAATTCTACAGGTAGCAAATAAAGAATTTCTTGCAAAAGGTTTTAAGGACGCTTCTCTTCGGGCAATCGTAAAGGAAGCCGGAGTTACAACTGGTGCCTTCTACGGTTATTTTAAAAGCAAAGAAGAACTTTTTGATGCCCTTGTAAAAGAACATGCCGACTACATTATGAATATTTACGATACCATTCTGGAAGATTTTCAGAAGCTGCCGGTTGAAGAACAGTCTACTTTTATGGACAGTCATTCCCACTACGGTATAGAAAAAATGTTTGATTATGTCTGGAATCATAAAGAACCTTTTCTTTTAATTTCCAAATTTTCTGCCGGAACAAAATACGAAAAGTTTATTCAGCAAATTGCCGCTAAAGATATTGAATCCACCGAAGTTTTCTTAAATACAATGGAAAGCAATGGCAAAAAAGTAGAAAGAATAGAACCAATCGTAGAAGACCTGATTTTAAATAACACCTTTAATATGTTTTTCTCCTTAATCCTAAAAGATCTTCCAAGAGAAAAAGTTGAACATTGTCTGGAACAACTCTTTACCTTCCATCGAGGCGGCTGGGATTCCCTCTTTTCAATTTCCTGATTTTAGATTTCAAAAATTCAAATTCCCTTGACAAATATAACACTGTTATATAATATCTCCTTAAAAGTTAGTTAAAACTAACTGGGAGTTATTATGTCAAAAAAAAATCAATCTCCTGCAAAAAAAGGTCTTCTGGCCTGGATTTTTGAATTTACGGGAGAAAAAATGGGGCAGTACCTTGCTAGTGTAATTTTTGCCCTCATAAGTGTAGCCTGTTGTATTGCTCCTTATGTTTTGATTGCACGAATTGTCTGTCAGCTTTTAGATGGTATTCGTGACTGGAATCTTTATTTAAAAGAATGTGGAATTGTTGCTCTTTTCTGGCTGGGAAATGTTCTTTTTCATGCCATCTCAACAAGTATGAGTCATATCGCCACTTTTAATTTGCTGGGAAATATCCGTAAACGAATGTGTGCAAAACTGGCTCGTCTTCCACTTGGTACTGTTCTTGATATGCCATCCGGTTCCCTCAAAAGTACAATGATCGACCGTATAGACAGTATGGAAACAACCCTTGCTCATATTGTTCCTGAATATACTTCAAATATAATTCTTTCAATAGTTCTTATTGTTTATCTTTTTATCCTTAACTGGAAACTGGGACTTGCCTGTATGGTTACAATTCCTTTTGGTCTTGTTTCTATGTGCATTATGTTTAAGGATTCAGCCCGCCAGTTCAAAAATGCAGTGGAAAAAACAAAAATCTTAAACGATACCGCAGTTGAATATATAAACGGAATTGAAGTTATCAAAGCCTTTGGAAAATCAAAATCCTCTTACGACCGCTTTGTTACAGCCGCAAAAGATGGTTCTGCCTGCTACGTTGAATGGATGCGTTCTACAATCTGGCCCTTTACAATTGCCATGGTTCTTATGCCAGCTTCCTTGATTGGCCTTCTTCCAATCGGTGGTTATCTTTTCTGGAAGGGAAGTGTAGATGCTTCAATGTTTATTACTATTATTATTATGGCAATTTCCGCAATGCAGCCTCTAATTACCGCTTTTTCTTATCACGATGATATAGCCAAAGCCCAGGTAATTTTTAATGAGGTCGGTGGAATTATGAGTCTCCCAGAACTAGACCGCCCTGCCAGCAATCTTAAAGAACCCGCCGATAATTCAATCACTTTGAAAGATGTACATTTTTCATACAAGAAGAATAAGTTGGTTGAAGGTTCAGATTCTTCGGTGGTTGAGCCTGTCGAAACCACAGCATCAGTGGACCCTTCGAGAGCCACAGGGACCACCCATTCGAGAGCCTCAGGGACCACCCCTTCGAGAGCCTCAGAAAATTCTGTGGTTGATCATAACGGAGAATCGGTGGTTGAGCCTGTCGAAACCACCTCTACCGAAACCCCTTCTTCCGAAATCCTCCACGGCATTTCTATGTCTCTTCCTCAAGGTTCCTACACCGCTCTGGTTGGACCTTCCGGTTCTGGAAAATCTACAATCGCCCGCTTGATTGCTTCCCTCTGGGATGTTGATTCCGGTTCTGTGGAAATTGGTGGAGTAAACATTAAAGACCTGTCCCTTGAAGAATATAACCGCCGTGTAGCTTATGTTAGTCAGGACAACTTCCTCTTTGATTTAACTATCCGCGAAAATATCCGTCTTGGTCGACCAGATGCTTCTGATGCCGATGTAGAAGAAATTGCCCGCCAGTCAGGTTGTTACGACTTTATCATGTCTTTGGAAAATGGCTTTGAAACTGTCGTTGGAGGAAGTGGTGCTCATTTAAGTGGTGGTGAACGCCAGAGAATTGCAATTGCCCGTGCCATGATGAAAAATGCGCCAATAGTAATTCTTGATGAAGCAACTGCCTACACCGATCCGGAAAACGAAGCAATCATTCAGCGTTCGGTAGCAAAATTAGTTGCAGGAAAAACTTTAATCGTAATTGCCCACAGACTTTCTACAGTAAAAGATGCGGACAAGCTCTATGTCATCAAAGATGGAAATATTGATTCTTGCGGTAGCCACGAAGAATTGCTAGCTCAGGGTGGCCTCTACAAGAATATGTGGGAAGCACACATCAGTGCTAAGGATGGCGAATAATGTTTGAAACTTTAAATAAATTCTTTAAATTCTGTGATAAAGAAAACCGCAGAAAATTTTACGGTTCCATTCTGGTAGGAATAATTAATTCTTTTTTTATGGCCTTAAGAATTGCAGCAGTTTCTGTAATGCTTACAGGGGTTATAAATGCCACAGTAGAAAAAGAACCCTTCCAGTTAAATTCTATCTGGATATCTCTTGGAATTCTTGCAGTAAGTACAATCGGTGCCATCATCACTAAAAAAATTACCGCAATGTGGCAGTGCGAAGGCGGTTACCGTACCTGTGCAAATAAACGTATAGAAATTGCAGAACATCTTCGTTATCTTCCAATGGGTTATTTTAACGAAAACAGTCTTGGAGAAATTACTTCTGTTACAACAAATACAATGGAAGCCGTTGGTGATGTAGCAACCCGAGCCGTTATGATGGTTTTACAGGGACTTTTAGATTCAATCCTCATCATCATTATGATTATGTTCTATGAATGGAAAGTTGGTCTTGTTGCCCTTGCAGGTTTTGCACTTTTTGAGTTTGTAAATCTTTTTATGAGAGTGGCAGTAAAAAAAGTATCAGCTGAAAAAATTGTAGATGATGCTGCAGAAATTGGTAAGGTTTTGGAATTTATTCAGGGAATTGCCGAAGTTAAGTCCTATAATCTTGCAGGTCAGCGTCAAAGCGAATTGAATAAGGTTATTAACAAGCGTAAAAAGACCCTTATTAAAATGGAAATGCGCTGTATCCCGGTTTCGAATATTCAGTCTCTGGTTGCAAAACTTACAGGCGTTGCAATTATGATGGTTTCAATTTCTTCCTATTTAAATGGGACAATGGTTCTTGCAAATTGTGTAGTAATGCTGGTTTGTGCCTTCCTCTTGTTCAATCTTCTGGAAGCCGGCGGAAACTATTCAGCTTTACTTCGTGTAATTGATTTGGGAGTTTCAAAGGCAAATGCAATACTTAATCTTCCAACTATGGATATTGAAGGTTCGGACTTTAAGCCAGAAAACTGTAATATTGAAGCAAAGGATTTAGATTTTGCCTATGATAAGAAAAAAATTATCGATGGTATTTCCCTTAATATTCCAGAAAAAACAACAACAGCAATCGTCGGTCCAAGTGGCGGCGGCAAAACTACCTTCTGTCATCTTCTGGCCCGCTTCTGGGATGTTGATAAGGGCAGTGTAAGTCTTGGTGGAAAAAACGTAAAAGATTACAGCATGGACAGTTTAATGCAGAACTATTCCTTTGTTTTCCAAAGCGTTTATCTTTTCCACGATACAATTGCAAATAATATTCGTTTTGGTCAGCCGGATGCCCCAATGGAAAAGGTAATTGAGGCCGCTAAAAAAGCCTGCTGTCACGACTTCATTTCTGCTTTACCAGAAGGCTACGATACTGTTATTGGAGAAGCTGGAGCAAGTTTGAGTGGTGGTGAACGCCAGAGAATTTCTATTGCCCGTGCAATTATGAAAGATTCTCCTGTAATCATTCTTGATGAAGCAACAGCCAATGTTGATCCTGAAAACGAAAGAGATTTAATAGAAGCAATTTCAGCCCTTACAAAAGAAAAGACTGTAATTATGATTGCCCACAGATTAAAAACCGTTCGTCATGCAGACCAGATTGTGGTAATAGACAAGGGCCGCATAGCAGAGCAGGGTAAACACGAAGAACTTGTAGCCAATGGTGGAATTTACGCTAAATTTATAGAAGCCCGTAAAGAAGCCGTAAGCTGGAAATTATAAAAACTTCAGGCAAAAAAAATAAAAGCTGGTGTTTTAGTCAGTCTAAAGCGCCAGCCCTTGCCCTAAATCAAAAATCCTGAATGAGAAAATTCCCCTAAAAATTTAAGGCCTGCTCAAAACCTCTTGATAATTAAATCAAAATATTCTATATATAATAAGTCTAACTAGAGGCAAATAAAAAAAGTAATAAGGCAAAAATTCCTAGAAAATAAGAATAATTTGCTGTCTATCAAAAAAAGTGTTTTATCGGCTAAGAGAGTTACTAATTTTTGGGGAGCACTTATGTATAAGAAAATTATTCTTTTTTTGATTGCGACACTCAATTTTTTTATCCTTTCTTCTTGTTCTCAAGAAAAACAAGATGACATCCAATCTGATATTGCAAATCATCACGTAATCATTACTTATTTAACAGTTGGAAACAAACCTAAGGATAGTGGAACTTCCGAAATGCTCGAGAAGTTGAACGAAAGACTTACCGAACTGGTAAATGCAGAGCTGGAAATCTACTATATTCCATGGAACAATTATCAAACAAATTACAATCTTAAACTTGCAGAAAAAGATGGTTCTATTGATTTAATTGGAACTGCAACAGATTGGCTTGATGCCTGGAAAAATGCAGGACTTGGTAATTTCCTTCCATTATCTGATGAAATGCTTAAAACTTATGCCCCTAAAACCTGGGCCTCTGTTTCACAAGAGCACTGGAATGTTTGCCGCTTAAATGGCGATATTTATTTCTTCCCAGAAGATAATTACACCCAGTGGACAAATCACGGATTTATGTACCGTAAAGACTGGGCCCGAGAAGCTGGTCTAAATGGTGTTCACAGTTGGGAAGATTTAACAAAATATCTTACTTACGTAAAAAATAATAAAGACCTTGTATACCCTTGGGATAGTGATGGTGCTGCCAGTACTTATCATGCCGAAGGTTATATGCAGTCAAAGAGTGATTTTATTATTGCCGATGGAATTACTTCAACAAATATGTTTGGTTCAAGTAAATCAAATCTTAGAAAAATCTACTCTCCCTTTTACCAGGGCAATGAACTTGTTGAATATGCAAAGCTTATGCGTGAATGGAATCTTCAGGGATTCTGGCCAAAAGATATTATGACAAACGGTAACGGAAATCATAATAACCGAGATGAATTTATTGAAGGAAAAGTTGCTATTGAACAGCATCACAGTCAGACCTGGTATACACAAGTTTACAATAACTTAAAAGAAACAGTTCCAGGTGCAGATTCAGATTTCTTCTGGTTTGGAGAAGAATCTCAAAATATCGTTTATCAGACAATCACCCACGGAGCTATGGCTCTTTCTGCCGCTTCTAAACATCCTGAACGTGCTTTAATGGTTTACGATTTACTGCGTAATGATGAAGAATGTTACAAACTCATCAACTACGGTGTAGAAGGTAAACAATATAGAGTAAATTCTCAGGGCTATAGAGAAAAGGTTCCAGGTTCAAAGGGAATTACAACCAATTACTGGTGGGGTAGAAACGATAACCTTGAAGTTCGCGATACTGGTACAGCCTGGGATGTATTTGATGAAATTAATGCTACCTACAGTAAATATAAAATTGATTATCCATTCAGCCAGATTGTTTGGGATCTTTCAAAAATCTCTTCTGAACTTGATTCAGTTGCTGATCTTTATGGTCAGTACATGGGAAATATCTGTTATGGACAAAATGAAGATCCAGAAGCCTATGTTAAAGAATTCCGCCAGAAACTTAAGAGTGCCGGAATGGAAAAAATCATTAATGAATTGCAGAGACAGTTAGATGCCTTCAATTCTAAGAAAAATAAATAAGGGGTAGTATATGGAAAAATCAAAAAGAAAAACCAGTCTTATTACAGTTTTAATTGCTACCATAGCTTTAGTTTTTATTGTACTTACTGCCGGTCAGTTATTTTTAATCACAAGATTTTCAAATAAATCTACTAGTAAAAGTTATGCAGAAAACTGTAGCCAGCTTGCACAGGCATATTCAATGATGCTTACAAACCGTCTTAATATGTATTTGCGCGAAATCCGTTATTATGTTGAATCTGATGTAGTTCAAACTTTGGATACAGATAAGATTATTGAATGGATGTGCTCTAGAAATGAAAAGAAAAGTTCAAATATAGATGCCATGTATTTCTGTACTTTGGATGGTGTAGCCTACAGAGATGACGGAACAGTTTCAAATTTTAAAAATGAAGAATTTTATAAAGCAATCGCCCTTGATGGAAATTATGAATATATAAGTAATCCAAAAATGGACGAGGTAATTAAAAAGCCAATTTTTTATGTTGCTCATGTTTTGATTGTTAATGGAAAAAAACTTGGTATGTTTGCCGGAGTTTATCCACTTAGTACAATTCAAAAGGTTGTAAGTGATATTCAGCTGGGAGAAACTGGAAATGCCTGGTTGCTGGCTGGAGATGGAACGGTAATCATTTATCCGGAAAATGGATATGCAATGAATAAAAACTTCTTGAAAGGACTTGGAAATTCTCATAAGGATTTAAAAGAAGTTGCTGAAAATATGTGTAAAAGAAATATTGGTTCCGCCTGGATAAAGAATGTTTCTACAGGTAAAAATGAATATGTTACCTATGCTCCAGTTCATAATACACCTTGGAGTATTGGTTTTAATATTTCCGAAAGTCAGATTTACGAAGCTGGATATGCAATCCGTAATATCATCCTTGTTTCTTTTGCCTTGATTGTAATAATTCTGCTTGCAGTTACAGGTTTTGTAATGTTTGTACAACTTGATCCACTTAAGAAAGTAAAGGAATCTATTGAAGAAATTTCTTCTGGAAATGCTAATCTTACAAAGAGGATTACAGTTTCTGCAAATAATGAAATTGGTTCGATTGTACTTGGATTTAATCGCTTTACCGATAAACTTCAGTCAATAATTTCAGAATTAAAGAAATCTCAGGAAACTCTTGCGGGGGCCGGAGAAATTTTAAAAACAGCCACTGCAGAATCAGCCGATGCAATTGAAAATATTAAGGATAGTATTATAGAGACAACAGCGGGAATTAATGATCAGTCAGAAGGTATTAGCGAAACTTCAGCCGCAGTAAACGAAATTGCTTCAAATATTGAATCTTTGGAAAAAATGATTGCTAATCAGGTTGCGGGAGTTACTCAGGCTTCTAGTGCAGTTGAACAGATGATTGGAAATATTGATTCAGTTAATTCAACCGTTGAAAAGTTAGTTGCTTCCTTTACACTTTTAGCCGCCTCTGCCCATGATGGTTATCAAAAACAATCTGATGCAAATGAAATGGTTATGAAAATTGAGGCTGATTCTAAACTCTTACTTGAAGCAAACCAGGTGATTGCAAATATTGCCCAGCAGACAAATCTTCTGGCTATGAATGCCGCAATCGAAGCAGCCCATGCCGGCGAAGCAGGAAAGGGATTCTCTGTAGTTGCCGATGAAATTAGAAAACTCTCTGAAAATTCAACCCTGCAGTCAAAATCAATTGGAGAAAGACTTTCTGCTATTAGACAGTCAATTGAAAATGTAGTAGAAGCTTCTAAAGAAACAAGTTCAGCCTTTAGCACAGTTGAAAATGGAATTAAAGATACAGATCAGCTTGTACAATCAATTCAGAGTGCAATGGCTGAACAGAAGGTTGGTTCTTCACAGATTATAGAAGCCCTTCATGATATGAATGATAGTTCGGTAGAAGTAAGTTCTGCTTCAAAAGAAATGTCTGAGGGTAACAGCTTGATTCTTTCTCAGGTAGAAAGATTAAAAGCTAGCTCTGAAAAAATGCAGAATTTTATGAATCTTATGGATGAAAATACTAAACATATTGATAGCAGTAGTTCTGAAATGATTGAGATTTCTAATAAGGTAAGGGAAACTATTAATCAAATTGGGGCTCAGATTGATCAGTTTGAAGTGTAGGCAAAAATATTAAATTAGAAAGCCACTTGTGAAATTGTCGCGTTAGAGCCTGTGAAGGTTGCTCAAAGTATTAATATTTGGTTCTACATTCCAAATAAAAAATCCACTTTGTCTGCGTAGACGAGCGATTATTTCAAATTTTGAATTAGCAAGCCACTTGTAGAATCTTTGGGTTAGAGCCTGTGAAGGTTTCTTAAAAGAATTATATTTGGTTTTACTCTCCAAATAAAAAATCCACTTCCGTCTACGCAGCCCAGCGATTTGAGGGCTGAGCCTGTAAGGAAACTTATAAAATTACTTCGTAATTTTCAGGCTCAGATTCAAATCGTGGTCTGCTTCGACTCGCGTGGATTTTTTATTT
>JAIKYZ010000120.1 GCA_024682655.1 Treponema sp. | reverse complement strand
AATGTAAGAATCGTTACTTTCCTTGTAATCATAATTAATTGGTGGCGCAAGAACAGAAGCAAGCATAAATGGATCTGGGGCTTTTTCTTCCAAAGCTTCAATATCTTCTACAACTTCGATGTCCTCGATTTCTTCTACAGGCTGGGCTTCTTCGATTTCTTCAATTTCTTCTACAGGCTGGGCTTCTTCGACCTCTTCAATTTCTTCTACAGGCTGGGCTTCGTCAATTTCTTCAATTTCTTCTACAGGTTCTGCTTCGTCGATTTCTTCAATTTCTTCTACCGGCTCTGCTTCATCGATTTCTTCAATTTCTTCTACAGGCTCTGCTTCTTCGATTTCTTCAATTTCTTCTACCGGCTCTGCTTCTTCGACTTCTTCAATTTCGTCTACAGGTTCTGCTTCGTCGATTTCTTCAATTTCTTCTACAGGCTCTGCTTCGTCAATTTCTTCAATTTCTTCTACAGGTTCAGCTTCCTCGATTTCCTCAATTTCTTCTACAGGTTCTGCTTCTTCGACTTCTTCAATTTCGTCTACAGGTTCTGCTTCTTCGACTTCTTCAATTTCTTCTACAGGCTCTGCTTCTTCGACTTCCTCAATTTCTTCTACTGGTTCTGCTTCGTCGATTTCCTCAATTTCTTCTACTGGTTCTGCTTCGTCGATTTCTTCAATTTCTTCTACTGGCTGGACTTCTTCGATTTCTTCAATTTCTTCTACAGGCTGAGCTTCGTCGATTTCTTCAATTTCTTCTACTGGTTCAGCTTCTTCGACCTCTTCAATTTCTTCTACAGGTTCAGCTTCTTCGACTTCTTCAATTTCTTCTACTGGCTCTGGGGCAGGAGTTTTCTTCTTGCTTAGGCTTTCTCCCACATTTGCAAGATTTACATTGAGTTTTGTTTCTTTTAATACTTCTTCCAGCATCTGCCTGATATCTTCTTTTGTTACAGCAGCAGATTCATTTCTTTCTGTTTTTGGAAGAAGTACGGCAAATATTTCGTCCCAGTTTTTATCCAGTAATTCTGTAAGTTCTTTTGACTGATTTTTTGAATGAAGACGAACTGATTTTATAATTTCTTTTGATAAATCATTTTTTCTAAGCTGGATTTGTTTTACAACTTTTTCCCATTCAACATTTTCTCTATTATCAAGATATTCTTTGATTACTCCATACTGAATGCGACGAACCTTTTTCCTAAGTTCAGTCATTGTATCCCCTTTAATATTAAAGAGGAGGAAAGAAATCAAAAATAAAGTAATGCCAATTACAAGGTAAATTAAAATTATTACTTCCTGAGATAATTCAAAAATATCACTTGTGTAAACGCCACTCACCTTTAGGCCAGTAGCTTTTTTACTTGTAAGAACTTCCCAATAGCGGTCGCTTTCTATCTGAAGAATTTTTTCTGGAAGAATATCATTTTCTTTGCCCTCTACAGATTTATAATTTTTCCAGAAATTGATGATTGGCTCTTTGAATTCTTCAAAATTCTTTGGAGGAATTCCAAGTACCAGACCTCCAGAAAAATCAGAAGAGCCAATAATATTAACTGTCTGACCGTAAATACAATCCTGAGCAGAAAGCATTTTTTGAATATCATCAAAATTGAAATAACAGAAAAGAACTGCTGAATATTCATTAAATCTATAAAGTGGAAGAGAAATTATAAGTCTTTGTTTATTTTCGTCCAGTAAAATTCTGTGCTGGGGATTTTGAGAATCTGGGGCAATACTTTCAAATGCCAATTCATCATATTTATCTACCAGAGAATTATAGCGTTCATAAACTTTTTTGGCGTTATCGCTGCTGACTAAATCAGTTTTTTCAAAGGAACTGTAATGAAGATAACGACCCGTAGAATCTACAATTCTTATTCCATCCAGAGTCTCTAAATCTTCAAAAAGCTTAATTGTTTGCTTTCTACGCTCTTCAATCAACTTTTCGGACGGATAATAATCCAAATAACTCAGAATTGACTGGGATTTAGTGAAGGAGTCATCATCTTCTTCTAAGGTTTTGAGAATTTTCGTAATGTAATCATTATAGCTTTGCGAAAGTTCATCCAACTGCTGGACTTTCTCGCGAATCCTTGCCTGTGAATAATATTGCTTTTCCAGGTTTTTGATGATATTTAACCTTGGATTTGCAAGCAGGACAAAAGCCGCAAACAAAATCATTGCAGTCAATAAACTAAAAGCTGTCTTCTGGCCAGAAGTCATAGTTTACCTTTTAAATTATCGACACAAGTATTAAAAATAAATACTAATAGAAGATAATTTTTTTTATAAATTCTTCAAAAAAATAAAGCCTTTCTGAAAAAACAAAAGCATTCCAGAAAGGCTTATATCTAGAAGAATAAAATCTAATTTACAGCTAATTAATCTTGTAAACTTTACAATCGTGAGGGCGAATAGCAACTTTTACATTTTCACCCAAATCTTGATGTTCCCAAAGATCTCTTATGCTTCCTCCCTGCTCAGAATCCTGGGCAAGTTTTACATTAATTGTCTGTTCTTCATCACTTACGTTGAAATAAGCCTGATAACGTCCACCGTCAGGACAATCTGCTGCCCAAATAATCATATTTTCGCTGGTATAAACCAATTTTGCCTGATTTGGATTTTTATTCAAAGCTATAATTTCATCATTTGTAATCATTGATAGGCTAAAATCATCAAGCTGAGGTAAATCTGTACCAAGCATCATTGGGGAACGGAAAATTGACCACAAAGAAATCATTGTTCTTGTTTCATCCTGAGTAAAGCCAGATTTCCAGCCCTTATTTCCACTTTCAGGATCCTGCCATCCATAGCCCAAAACATTTAAAGGAATCATATCGCAGTCAGGCCAGTTTCCATCTCCTGAATGTTTTTCCCAAACTTCACAACGTTCAAACATTCCTTTTAATAAAGGCCATTTATCCCAAAAGTCATCTGTAATTCTCCACATATTTGCATATTTTTCATAAAGATGAGCTTTTTCGATTACTGCAGGCCCCGGACTTAAACTTAAAACCATTGGACGACCAGAATTTTCTATTGCCCTGGCCATCATTTTTACTTCATTTTCGTAAATTGCTTCTTTTACATGGCGGCAAATATCGTCTACCTTTACAAAATCAACTCCCCACTGGGCATATAATTCAAAAATAGAATCATAATAATCCTGGGCATAAGGATTTCTAAAATCAACCCCGTACATATCAGGATTCCAGGCACAAGTTGAATAGGCATTGGCAATCTGATCTGCTGTTACCTTTGTACCATCGTGAGTTTTAATTGGCATATGTGTATGAGCGGCAAATCTTGAAATACCTCTCATAATATGAATTCCAAATTTAAGTCCAAGAGAGTGAATGTAATCTGCCAGAGGTTTAAAACCTGCCCCATCCTTACTTGAAGGAAATCTGTTTTCTGCAGGAATCTGACGTGAATACTGATCTAAGGAAAACTGACTAAAGGGAATGTACTGAATTCCATCTTTATTTCTTTTCCCTGCATTCTGATCACTCCACTGAATATCAATTACAATGTATTCCCAGCCGTGTTCTTTTAGATTTTTGGCCATATAATCGGCATTTGCCTTAATCTGCTCTTCATTAACTAAGGTATTGTAGTAATCGTAACTATTCCAACCCATTGGAGGGACTGGAGCTACATCATTTTTACTGTAATTTGTCATATATTCTCCATATTATCTAATCTGATTTAATCAATTTTTATTTCTGGAACAACTGGAAAAAGGCTGTAAATAAACCAAAGGATGCGGCCATCATAATAAGTCCTGCAAGTAAAACTCCCAGGGTTACAGCAATAACAGTATCCTTAAATTTCATATCCAAAAGACTGGCGGCTAAAGTTCCTGTCCAGGCACCAGTTCCCGGAAGAGGAATTCCAACAAACAAAAGTAAAGCAAAAACAATTCCCTTTCCTGCTTTTTCTTCGAGTTTTTTACCGGCTCTTCCACCCTTTTCTAAAAAGAAAGTACAAATTTTTCCAATCACTTTTTTATCCTTACCCCACTCCAAAAATCTGCGGGCAAATAAATAAATAAATGGAACTGGAATCATATTTCCAATAATACAAACAATGTAAGAAGGAATTATAGGCATTTGTAAAGCCTGAGAAACTGGAATGGCTCCTCTAAGTTCAATCAAAGGCACCATAGAAATAAAAAATATCCACAAGTAATTTTTAAGCATAAGTAAAATATAGCGGAATTAAAAGAAATATAATAGATAAAAACTACCACTTGCCTTCAACACAAGCAGCCTGTGAATGCCTTGCCCTAAACTGAACAAAGCATCCACAATTCATACAAGTCATTCCGTTCATAAGGTGATTACATTTATTACAGATTGCTATTCGCTGGGAATAAATTGCATCCCCGACGTAATCGGCATAAACTTCAGCGGCTGCCATTTCTTCTACAAGTTCTGGAGTCATTTCCATTGAAGCCAATTCTCTTTTACTTTCGCATTCTGGACAAAACATAATCCCTTATCTCCCGAAAACTTAAAAAAGTTATTTTATTGTGATTGAAACAACAGAGCGTGCAGGAACTTCAAGAAGAATTTCATCACCGCAAACTTTAGCTGCAAGATCTTTTTCTACAATCTGATCTGGATTATCAAAAGTGTTAGTTGTATTCATTTCATCAGCAGCAAGAACTTTTGCAGAAACAGAATTAATCTTTCCTTCAAGATTTGCAAGTGTAACAGAAACTGTATGAGCTTTATCCAAATCTGCATTTGAAAGAGTAACTGTATAAACTCCGTCTTTTTTAGATGCAGAAGAAGTAATTGCCTGAACTTTAAGAGAATCTTCAAAAGAAACTGATGAAGTTGCAACTGTAGAATGAAGTAAAGTTGCATCCATATGAGCCTTGTACATGTGGAATACGTACCAGGTAGGAGTTTTAACAAGTTTCTTTCCTTCTGTAAGAACTGGTGACTGAAGTACATTAACTGCCTGAGCAATATTTGCCATCTTAACGCGGTCAGAATGATTATTGAAAATATTTAATGTGATAGCAGCAACAAGAGCATCACGAATTGTAGACTGCTGGTAAAGGAAGCCTGGATTTGTACCTGGTTCAACAGCATGCCACATTCCCCATTCATCAACAATAAGACCAACACGTTTGTTTGGATCATACTTAGTCATAATTTCATCGTGACGACGAACAAGTGTTTCCATAAAACTTGCATAATTAATAGCAGTATACCAGCCTTTTTTATCAAAATTTGTAGCTGTATGTTTATTATCCCAAGTAGGTTCAACTGTGTAATGATGAAGTGAAAGTCCATCCATAAGATTTCCAGCTTCTCTCATCAAAACTTCGGTCCAGTTCCAGTCACTTGAGTTTGGACCACAGGCAATTTTATAAATTTTATCTGGACCGTACTGTCTTACATAAGTCTGATAGCGGCGGTAAAGATCAGCATAATATTCTGGCTTCATGTTTCCACCACAACCCCAGCTTTCGTTTCCAACACCAAAATAAGGAATTTTCCAGGCTTCTTTGTGACCATTTGCTTCTCTCATTTTAGACATTGGAGATTCACCGCTAAATGTCATATATTCAATCCATTCTGACATTTCCTGAACGCTTCCGCTACCAACATTTCCGTTGATATAAGGTTTACAACCTAAAACTTCACAGAGGCCTAAAAATTCATGAGTACCAAATGAGTTATCTTCAAGAACTCCACCCCAGTGAGTATTAATCATACGTTTACGAGTTTCGTAAGGACCAATACCATCTTTCCAGTGATATTCATCGGCAAAACATCCACCTGGCCAGCGGAGATTTGGAATATCAATTTCCTTAAATGCTTCAACAACATCTTTTCTGTAACCATTTATATTTGGAATATCAGAATCTTTTCCTACCCAGAAACCACCATAGATACAACGTCCAAGGTGTTCACTAAAATGACCGTAGATATCACGACTGATTTTACTACCTTCATCTTTTACATCAACAACTACTGAATCTTTCAATTAGAAGCCTCTCATCAATAATTTTTAGGTTAAACGTTTAACCTAAAAACAGAATAACACTGCCTCAATAAAAATGTCAAGTTTAATAATCATGAGATATTTCACCTATGCAAGAATATTTAAAGTAATAATAAAATGTTATAAGAATAAAAACTTATGTTTTTTATTTATGGAGGAAAAATGAAAAAAATTTTAACTATTTTGGCTGGAATCTCACTTTTAGCCTTAGTTTCTTGTGCTTCAAATAAAGTTGAAGAAGAAGTAGTACCTGAAGTTTCTGCTGCAAAAGCCGCTGCAATGGCCGAAGAAGGAGCAATTGATTTAGGAACTTATGAATCTGTAGATTCCTGGGCTATGACATACGATGAAGATGCTTATACCCTTACAATGAACGGTGGAGAATATTTCCAGTTCAGACTTCCAACTCCTTTGGAAGCAGGTCAGTCAGTTACTGTTCACATTACAGGAACAAACACAGGTACAACTGGTTTTAGAGGCTGGTTGGTTGATGATAATCAGACAACAAACGCAGATCCACTCTACCTTGATTCAGCTTTTGACGGACTTCCTGCAGGTGATTTTGACATTACTTACACTTTAAATGCTACTAATACAAGTACTTACGTATTCTTCAAAGGTCCTCAGTGGGGAACTATGATTGAAGGATTTACATTAAAATCACTTTCTGTAATTTATAACTAGTCTTAAAATATTGAAGTCTGACCGCTAAAATTTATTCCCGGTCAGACTTCTAACTCTTTTTTATTTAGTCAAGTCGACGTTGCCAACTGCAAAAATTTTCACTATATTTATCTTATGATGATTTATAACGAAGAAGAAACAAAAAAGGCTCCAGAAGCCCCAAATCCTTTACAGGAAAAATTCTTAAAAACCAGACAGATTATTCTTTCTGGCGAAATTAACAAAGATTTGGCAGAAAAAATCGTTAGCCAGCTTTTAATTCTTGAAGCTGATGACCCTAAAAAACCAATTTACATGTATATTGATTCTCCTGGTGGAGACGTAGATGCAGGTTTTGCCATTTTTGACGTAATTCGTTTTATTAACTCACCAGTAATTCTTGTTGGAATGGGCTTAATTGCTTCAGCAGCTACTTTAGTTTTACTTGCTGTACCAAAAGATAAACGCGTAGGACTTCCAAACAGCCGTTATCTTATTCACCAGCCAATGAGTGGAATGCAGGGTGTTGCTACTGATATCGAAATTCACGCAAAAGAAATGGAAAAAACTCGTGCAATTTTGAACAAAATTATTGCAGAAGAAACAGGAACCTCTTTGGAACAGGTAACAAAAGACACAGAAAGAGATTACTGGCTTGATGCAGAAGCTGCAGTAAAATACGGACTCATTAGTAAGACAATCACAAATCGTAAGGATTTACCAAAATAACTTATGACCTTTGCCTTATCGGATGAGCTTAATGATTCAATAATCTCTGCAATGGAAAATCAAGATGAAAAATTCCTTCTTGATGCCCAGGCAGAGCAATTAATAAAGGTAAGTCAAAATCCTTTAAGTGCAGATGATAATAATTACTATGAAATACCAGAATGGACCCCTAGCGATGGATATTCAGTAAGGGAAAGTTTTGTTAATAATCTCCATTCCCCTTTAGCAAAAGAGGAACTTCAGGAGATTTTACATTCTGGAAGGGGGGTGTTTAAGAATTTTAGAAACGTATTAAAGAAGTATCCAGAAATTGATAAACGATGGCATATTTACAAATACAGAATTATGTCAGCACGTATTAATGATTGGTATAACTCATTGCGTGAAATATGGGGATTGGAAAAACTAGAACAATTTCAGGAATCAGACGAATCCTTTGTATCAGATGATTTTTCTTTTGACAAATATGATTCAAAAAAAGAAAAAGATGAAATCCTTTTACATATCAACGCAGCCTTATATGAGAAGGATGATAACATCCCTGAAGAGATAAAAGAGGCAATTACACAGAAGACCTTAAATCAATTAGAAAAACAGGATTTTAAGGAAGAAATTGGTTTTATTTGCCGAAGTCTATCAGATGATTTTGCAGGATGTATTACCGCTTCTCCAATTTTAGAAAATCAGGAAGAGATTATGGTATTAACAAGTCTCTTTGTTCCTGAAGCATTCCGAGGTCTGGGTATAGCAACAGAGTTAATTTCAAGACTCTTTTCAGAATTACAGACAAACGGAAAAAAATGGATTTTAATGCCTATCATTATAACTCCAGAACTTTTAGAACCATTGTTAACACGTATGGGTTTTAAAAAAATCAGATATGGTTATATGGCAGAAATCCTCTAGAACTTTATTTTATGAGGTATAAAAATGTTCAATCGTGATTATGAAATTAACGAAAAACAAGTAGCAGAATATTTAGAGAATGCTATTGAAAAAGTAAAAACAACAGAAGATGTAGATACATTAGCAGATCTTACAAAACTTTTTAAAAAGAATGTTCCACTTTCTTTACGCAAATATGTGATTGCTTATTTGTTAAAGGAATTGTTAAAAAACAACCGTTCATTTGGTAATGGTCGTCACAATGATAGAAACGACAGAAATTCCCGCTTTGAAAAAAAGAATGAACGCCGCAACAAAGATTCTTTCAAGACAAATAATCGCACAGAAAAAGCTGCAGAAACAAGTAACACAGAAAAAGAAGAAGAACGCCCACACCATCCAAGAG
This sequence comes from Treponema sp., assembly GCA_024682655.1. Classification (GTDB taxonomy): domain Bacteria; phylum Spirochaetota; class Spirochaetia; order Treponematales; family Treponemataceae; genus Treponema_D. The sequence goes on along the minus strand of JAIKYZ010000120.1, from coordinate 10,956 downwards.
TAGAAATCCCAGAAGATAAAGCAACTTCTATTTTTGTAAGCATTGGTAAAAACCGCCGCGTATTCCCAAGAGACTTAGTTGGAATTTTAATTTCAATTGCAGGTCTTGACCGCGAACGCATTGGAGACATCAAAGTTCTTGCAAATTACTCTTTTGTTCAGCTCTACACAGAAGATGCCCCATTAGCTATTGAAAAGTTAAATGGTTATGAATACCGTGGAAGAAAATTAGCTGTAAGTTACAGTCGTCAGAAGACAGAAGAAGAAGATTCAAATGAAGCTGCCGAAGAAGCAGATATGACAGCCGAAGATGCAGCAGCCTACGCCGCCGCAGAAAAAGCTGCCGCAGATAAAGAACCTTTTGGATTAAACTAAATCCACAGAGATTTTTTATATTGGACGGGACCTTGCAAAAGGCCCCGTTTTTTATTTAGGGTTTATTACAAACCCTAAAAACGGCGAAGTCAAGACTTTAAGCGTACGCGTGCCTTGACTCGATGTATTTAACTTAAAGAGTATTATAATAAGAGCAAAAGAGAGGCATTAATGAGTATACATGTAATTAGAAGTGGAATCTTTCAGGTAAATTCTCTGGTGGTAGAATTTGGTCAAAAGAAATGTTTTGTAGTTGACCCGGCCGCCTGTAAACTTTCGCAGGACCAGAACAAAATTCTTGATTACCTCAAAAAAAATAAACTTGATTGCCAGGGGATTTTATTAACCCACTGTCATTTTGACCACGTAACGGGAATAAATGAAATTAAAAGTGCCTTTCCAAATGCCAAAATTGCAATACATGAAGCAGAATTTCAGGACTTTCAAAATCCACCGGGAAAAATGGGCGAAGCCTGTATAAGATTTTTTGGCCTTCTTGAATTAATTGATTTAGTAGCCCAGCAAGCCCCGGCAGAATTAGCCTTAAAAGAAGGTGATGATTATTTTGGCTGGAAAGTTATTCACACTCCGGGACATACACCAGGCTCAATTTGTCTTTACAATAAGGAAGAAAATTCTTTAATTTCCGGAGATACTCTTTTTGCTTACGGTGGATACGGCAGAACAGACATGGAAGGTGGCAACGAAAAGGAAATTCTTGCCAGTCTTGATAGAATTAAAAAAGAAATCCCCGCTGGAACAAAAGTTTACCCCGGCCACGAAGATTTTGCTTTTAGCCTTTAATTTTTAGCCTTTAATAGGGATTTTTAAGAACTTCAAAAGATTTACATTCCCCGCCGCTGGAAATAATTTTGATAAAGGCAATATCTACAAAGTTTTTTCCAAGAGTTGCAATTGCAAAGCCCGCAGCCTGACCCCCACGAGGTTTTGAACAGGAACCCGGATTTACAATTTTATATTCCCCAAAATTATCCTGGCGGGCAATATGAGTATGGCCATAAAATGCCAATTTTGATTCCTGTAACTGCATACTGTAAGCAAGATTTTGCAATCCAAAATTTACACCTGCATTGTGACCGTGAGTAATAAGAATCTTCTGTCCATTAACATTTAAAGTCTGGTAATCAGGAAATTTCAGGTACTTGGCATCTGACAGGGGATAAAGGTCTGGATCACAATTACCTCTTACAAAAGCCATAACCGGTGGAATTGCCTTTGCTAAATCCCCGTCCCCTCTGGCACTTTCAAGTAATTTTGCAATATCCCCGGCCCCGTCTCCACAAAAAATAAAAGCATCACAATCTGGGCCAAATTGCCTTATTATAGACTGTAAAATCTTATAATCTCCGTGAGAATCAGAAGAAATTAAAAGCCGGGCCTGGTCTTTTTTTTCCAGGTCTTTTAAAGCCTGAGGACTGGCAATAAGCTTATCTTCATTCTGAACAAAAGAGGTCATAAATTAATTGATTACAAAATGATTTATAGACTGAAGTCCAGTTTCTGGATCCAGGTAACGATAAAATTTTCTGTCTTTTAATAAATTTTTTACATGTTCCTGCAAAGAAGCATCTTTTACAAGGCTGCCATCCAGACACAAAAGATAATCGATTGAATCTGCAAGTAAGGCTTTCATTTCTTCCATATCGTAAACAGATTCTTCTTCCCCGGTTATTGTACCAGTCATATCTGCAAGCTGTGCTTTTTCAATTACAATATCACTTGTTGATTCAATTCCTAAATCATCATCCTGTGGAAAAAGTGACAAAACAGGAAATGGAACTTTCTGATCCCAATAATCCTGTAATCTTGCAAGAGCAACATGACTTCTTTCTGGAGCTCCAAGAATTATTACAGCAGAGTATTCTTTTTCTTCATCTTCAAGTTCATAAGTCAAATCTGTGGCATAACTTCTTGTACCATGGCGAAAACTATCTGGATAAACTAAAGGATAAATCAAACCACCATTTTCATCCAAGCCATATTTCTGGCCTAAAAATGAAATCAATTCTGTTGATTTTGCTTCATCATTAAATCCATATCCAATAACAAAGAGAATTCTTTTATTGGTAATATGCCAGCTTTGTGCTTTATCGGTGATTTGACCTTTTTCAGCATCTTTTATTTCAAGCTGTAAATCATGAGTATTTACGTTTGATTCGTTTTGATTTGAACAGGCTGTTAATGAAAATACTAATAATAGCCCACCCATCATCATTATTTTCTTTAAAATTTTCATCATTAATATTCTACTATATTTATTTTTTATTGAAAAGAAGTCGAATTTTCGATATTCTTTGAATATGCAAATAGTAACGCCTATTTTACAACTTATTGGTAGTTTAGGCTTTCTGCTTTACGGCATGAAATTAATGAGCGACGGTGTTCAGCGAAGTGCGGGAGAGAAACTTCAAAGAGCCTTAAGCGTTATTACAGGAAACCGTTACGTAGGACTTTTGACTGGTATGTTAATCACAATGATTATCCAGTCTTCCGGTGCAACAACAGTAATGGTTGTAACTTTCGTAAATGCAGGACTTCTAACACTCACACAATCCGTTGGCGTAATATTTGGAGCAAACATCGGTACAACTATTACTGCATGGATTGTTTCAATTTTTGGTTTTAATTTTAAGATCTCTGCCTTTGCAATTCCTGTAGTTGGAATTGGCTATTTCCTTACAATTATAAAAAAAACAAACTTAAGAAACATGGGTGAATCCATTATGGGATTCGGTATGTTATTCTTAGGACTTAGCGGACTTTCCGATGTATTTACTCCTGAGCAATTAGGCTTCCTGTTTAAAATTCAAAGCAGCGGCGTTTGGGCTATTCTTTTAGGTTTTATAATTGGTATTTTTATTACTGCCCTCCTCCACTCTTCTTCTGCATTTTCTGCAATCGTAATTACAATGGCATATAATGGTTTAATTTCCTGGGAACTTGCAGCCGCAATGACTTTAGGAAGTAATATTGGTTCTTGTATTGATGCCATTCTTGCCGCTATTGGAAAAAATGCCGATGCCAGAAGATCAGCGGTCATCCACGTTATGTTTAATGTCTTTGGTACAATTTTAGCCCTGATTTTCTTCCATCCATTCTTAAATCTTGTTGTATTGCTTACACCTGGACATGAAAATTCAAACATTGCAATTAGAATTTCTATGCTGCACACAGTATTCAAGACTATTTCAACTTTGATTTTACTTCCAATGCAAAATCCTATTGTAAAACTTTCCAAACTTATTGTTAAAGATGATAAAAAAGAAGAAGAAAAAAGTTTCAAACTGGAATTTACAGAACTTTTTGCAAAGGATTCAATTGCGACTCACGTAATTCAGGCTGAAAAAGCAATTGCTGATATGACCGATACAGTAAGCGACATGTTTGATAATATTCAGATTGGAGTTACAAAACGTAATCAGGAATATATTGAAAATTACAAGGAAAAAAGTGCTGCAGCAGAACTTTATGTAGACCAGATGCACGAACAAATTACCCACTACCTTGTAAAATGCGAAAGCCTTCCTATGACAGATAAACAGGCCAGCCATATTTCAAGTCTTCTTCAGATTGTAGATGAACTGGAAGATATGTCTGATAACTGTTACACAACTATTATGCTTATAATTAAGAGTATTGATAGAAAAATGTCCTTCCCGGACGAAGATCAGGAAAGACTTTTACCATATCTTGAATTAGTAAGACAATTCCTTCAGTTTATCCGCCGAAACATTAATACCCAGCTTTCTTTGGAAAAATTAGATTTGGCCAGAGAATTAGAAGATGGAATTGACGCCTTCCGAAAAGATCTTAAGAAAACAGCCCGTAAACGACTGGAAGGTGGAGCCGATGTTAAATCCGAATTACTTTACATTGATGTTGTAAGAAGAATTGAAAACATTGGTGATAACTGCTTTAGGATTTCAGAAAGCCTTACAAATTAGCTAATCCAATTAAAGAATTTACAGAAAATAAAAAAAAGGATTTTCCGAATGGAAAATCCTTTTTTATTGCCCTTAAAAAAACAATATCATCGACTGAATTTCTCCAATCGACAATGATTGTGCTTGATTAGTAGAATTATTCTACAATTGCCTTAACATAAACTTCTCTAACGCCCGAATCAGCCTTAACAATTAAGCCATTAGCGGAGCCACCCTTTACCTCAAGAGTAACTTTTCCTGTATTTACTTTATTTTCAACTGAAATATGATATGTTACATCACGGAATTTACGGGTAAATTCAGCAGTTTTAACATGAGCTGGCAAACGAGGTTCAATTTCAAGACCCTGGTGCTGTGGACGAAGACCACAAATGTACTGAGAAAGTGCTACAAAGTTCCATGCAGCAGTACCAGTAAGCCAAGAGTTCTTTGCTTCACCTTCGCGGCGGGCTTCTTTACCTGCAACCATCTGTGAATAAACATAAGGTTCTGTACGGTGGATATCTGACCACTTATCTTCAACCCAGGCAGGAGCAATCTTAGTATAGTGATCCCAAGCGTCGTCAGGACGTCCGTTTACAACTTCACCAATAATTACCCATGGATTGTTATGGCAGAAAATACCACCATTCTCTTTATATCCAGGTGGATAAGAAGAAACTTCTCCTAATTCAACGTGGTAGTTCTTATAAGCTGGCCACAAAATTACAATACCGTATTTAGAATCAAGATATTTTTTTACGCTGTCCAAAGCCTTGAGTGGATAACCTTTATCGGCACCAACTTTTGCCATTGTACCAAAGCCCTGGGTTTCAATAAAGATTTTTCCGTCTTCGCACTCATTTGAACCGATTTTCTTTCCAAAATCATCATAAGCACGAACATACCATTCTCCATCCCAACCGGCAGAACAAATTGCTTCTTCCATTTTTTTGCAAAGTTCTTCTGCACGTTTTGCTTCTTCTTCATCACCCATAAGACGACACATCTGAGCATAATCTGGAGTTACAAAAACAAACATCTGAGCAATCATTACAGATTCTGCATTCTTACCGTCTTTGTTAGTTGAAGTCTGGAAAGAATCATTTGGATTTGTAGAGAAACAGTTGAGGTTCAAACAGTCATTCCAGTCTGCACGGCCAATAAGTGGTAATCCGTGTGGACCCATATGATTTGGAATATAATTGTAAGAACGACGTAAATGTTCAAACATACTTGCTTTATTTGTTTCTGAATTATCAAAAGGAACATCAACTTTAAGGAAGTCTGTATCTCCTGTTTCGCGGATATAATTTCCAACTCCAAGAACAAGCCAGAGAGGATCATCATTAAAGTTAGAACCAATATCTGCATTACCACGTTTTGTTAATGGCTGGAACTGATGATAAGCTGAACCGTCTTCGAACTGAGTAGCAGCAACATCATAAAGTCTTTCGCGAATTCTAGAAGCAGGTAACTGATGAGCAGCACCAAGCATATCCTGAGAAGTATCGCGGAATCCAAGACCACGACCAATTCCACTTTCAAAGTAAGAAGCAGAACGGGCAAAGTTATAAGTAACAACACACTGGTACTGATTCCAAACTGCCATACGGTCAAGTTTTTCGTCCCCAGTTTTAATTACAAAGTGAGAAAGTGTTTCGTCCCAGAAATCATGTAAATCATCAAAAGCTTTTAATACTTTTTCTTTTGAATCAAATTTATTCTGTAAAGCGTAAGCCTTTTCTTTATTGATAATTCCAGAAGCAGTATTTGTTCTTAAAAGTCCTGCTTTAAGGGCCTTTTCTGCATCTGCCTGAGAAAGGAATTTTTTATCATCTTCGTTTTCGATATAACCAAGGAGGAAAATTAAAGTCTTTTCTTCACCAGCTTTAAGAGCCATATTTAAACGATGTGAAGCAATTGGAGACCAACCGTCGGCAACTGAATTTCCTGATTTTCCAGAAATAACAGTTTCTGGAGCAGAAATAGGATTATAAAGACCTAAGAAAGTTTCGCGGTCTGTATCAAATCCATCGATTTTTTGATTACACCAGTAGAAAGTAAAGTGATTACGGCGTTCACGATATTCTGTTTTATGATAAATTCCAGAACCTTCAATTTCAACTTCACCAGTAGAAAAGTTTCTCTGGAAATTCTGGCAGTCATCAGAAGCATTGTAAAGACACCATTCAACAAAAGAAACAAGAGAAATTTTCTTTTCTTCTTTACCTTCGTTTTTAAGTGTAAGCATTTCTATTTCACAGTTTTCTCCATTAGGAACCATGTAAAGTGCTTCTGCTTTAAGATTATTTTTTGTAGAAATGAATTTTGAATATCCAAATCCGTGATGACATTCATAAGAATCAAGTGGAGTCTGACTAGGCTGCCATCCAGGATTCCAGATAGTATCACCATCTTTTATAAAGAAATAATGTCCGTTGTTATCTAATGGCATATCATTATAACGATAGCGGGTAAGACGACGCAGGCGAGCATCTGTGTAAAATGAATAACCACCACTTGTATTAGAAATAAGTGAAAAGAATTTTTCGCTTCCCAGATAATTAATCCAAGGATATGGTGTTTTTGGAGTAGTAATTACATACTCTCGTTTGGCATCATCAAAATGTCCGAACTTCATTTTAGTACCTCAATTAGGAATAAAAATACGTCTTCAAAGTTACGAAAACGTTGTAGTTATAGTATACTATATTAAATTCTTATTTTCAATAAAATTACAAGACTTAAAAAATTAAATTTCTGCAACTGTGCCACCTTTAATTAATCTTCCACTAACAAAAAGACGGTGACATTTAAAATCAGAGGCTTCTTCTATATTTTTAATAAGAGCTTCAGCCATTTTACCACCAATTTCCTGTCCATTTTGTTCATAGGTTGTCAAAGGTGGATTTAACATGGAAGTAAGCATAATTCCATCATAGCCGGTGATACTGATATCTTTTCCGGGAATTAATTTTCTTCTGTTGATTTCTCTAAGGCCACCCAAAACCGAATAATCATCGGGATATAAAATACAGGTTGGAGGATTTGGTAAATCTAACAAAACTGTTGTGGCTTCGGAACTGGTAAGGGGATCATGATAAAGCCCTTCTGCAAAATAAGAATCTGGAATTTCAATATTATGTTTTTTGCAAACTGCTCTAAAGGTTTCTATTCTTTCGCGGGTTACAAGAGTATCTTCGCCGTGAATCATGGCAATTTTTTTATGACCTCTGGAAATTACATATTCCATTAATTCTTCAATTCCAGAACGGTTGTCGCTAATAACAGCAGTATGAGAATCGTCGTAAAAATAATCCAGGGTAACCGTTGGAATTTCGCTTTTTACAAGAGTTTCTATACTCTTACGTCTAAAATCTGTAGAAAGGATTGCAACTCCATCAAAATTTCTACTTCTTGCGTGATTATAATAATCAAAATCTTTATCGTAAGTGTGAGTAGTAAAAGTGATTTCATAGCCTGATTTTTGCAGAACATCCTGCAGGCCACTTATAATTTTTGCAAAATACTGATGCTGAAATCCAGAACCGGTTTTATCTTCAAAAATTACACCAATATTATAAGTTCGGTTTGTGCGCAAAGTTCTAGCGGCCATATTTGGATGATAGCCCATTTCTGCCGCCTTTGCCTGAACAAATTTTATTGTTTCTGAACTTATTTCGTTACTGCCCTTTAATGCTTTACTTACAGTGGAAAAAGAAACTCCACATTCTTTGGCAATGTCTTTTAGTGTAACCAAAACACCCTTCTTTCAAAAAAAATTTATACTTATAATAATATCTGAGTTTAAAAATCTCAAGCGAAATCGTTGTAGTAGGCTTATATTCTTATTAAAAACTTATTTTAAAAATTTATCTAGTCTTTGAAAATATTTTAAATAGGCCCAGCGTTTTAAGCCTTTAAGATTTTTTGAAGTAAAATAAGGAAATTCAATAGAAGAATCCGAAGCGGTCTGAAGAATTTTATAATCTCCATTTACTCTCCAGCCATTCAAAAGTCCAATACTAATTGCTTCTTTTGGACAGCCAAAGGAACAGGCCACGCAAAGAAGACAGTCGTTTCCAAATTTAAATTTATTTTTTTGCGAGTCAAAAGAAATATTTCCGTAAGGACAGGCTTTTATACACTTATTACATTTAATACATTTATTCATATCAACTTTCATAAAAGGAGATTGAATTCTTGCATAAAGCCAGAGAATTCTTACGATTGGAAGATAAAAAGACAGAATATTACATTTATGGACAGGAGATTCTTTGCCGGCCATAAGGTTTTTACAAGAATATTCTGCAAGTTTTTTTGCGTAAAGATATTCAGATTTTACCATCTGGGGAGAATGACGGAAAATCATATTATAAGGCATTACATAGCGTTCCTGCTGAACAAAATGATAACCCCTGCCCTGTAATTTACGAACAATCATCTGGGAAGCAAAATTATTTACTCTGAGGCCTTCGCCACTTGTAGTTAAAATAAAGGCCGATTTTTTATTCCCTTTGATTGCAGGTAAATTTTTGCAAAAATCATACATTAATTTTGGGGCATTAAAACCATGTACCGGGTGACCAAAACCAATTAAATCATAATCATTTGGGTCCGGGCAATTTAAAGCAGGCGATTTAATGTCATAAATTGTAGTTTGATATTCAGTCAGGAAATCCTTGTACAAATTTGCAATTAGACGAGTATTTCCTGTTCCACTAAAGACATAAATAATACATTTCATTTTGTTCACTAAATTTTCTGAAGATCTTTTACAGAAAGTAACATGTCGTCATCTTCGTGTTCATCGTAAGGATAGACCTTGTTTTCTTCTGATTTTGAGTGAGTATCATACCAAATCTGAGCATAAAATGGAATGTGGGCAGCGGCCTTATCAAAAGCCCAGGGAAGAGCCTGACAACAGTCCGGGCACCAGAAACCGCCCCTTAAAACAGTAAAGGCAGTTGATTCAAAAACATGGCCATTGTGACATTTCCACTTAAGTTTTTTATGAATATCACCAGTTTCCATTGATTCAGAAAGTACAGAACCACCCCGGTAATTTGCGGCATCTTTTACATCCTGGAAAGTAATCTGACTGTCTTCCTTAGAATCATCAAAACCGTGATTTAAGGCAAAGCGACCGGCCTTACTTTCGTCCTGTAAATCTTTGTAATCTATTGGGCCTTCTTGACTTTGACCTAAGGCAGTAATTGGATATTTATCCCAGCTTTTTGGAAGTTTATCGTAAGCTTCCTGACCACCAAAAAAGGCATCAATCCTACCCTTCTTGCCTAATTTTACCCACTGCTGAGGGGCATTAGAATTTGTAAGAAGTCTTTCTATTGCGAATTTTTTAATTAATTTTGCAGGCACAATTGCGCCCAATTTATAATACCAGAGGGATTTTTCCATACGTTTCCAGAAATCTTTAGAAGATTCCCTTCGGTAGTTAAGCCATTTATCCAAAACCCAGGAATCGGTATACCAGACTCCGTGGAAATTTCGAGGAATATTCCAATGTGGCTCAAAGAATTTCTGGGCACTGGCACCCATAAGACCAAAACCGTAATTAAAAGTCTCGTATCCTGTTTCCCGGCAAGCAGCCCCGCCCCCAATATTATAATCATTGAGCCAGAAACCATCCAATTTACCTTCTAAATCGTAATCTACAAGGTGTTCAATCATAAGGCCAGAGTCTCGGTCTGTAATCCACTCAAAGGGAGCATTCCAACAGGTGTGGAACATAAGTCCGTCGTTCATATTATTTGCAAGGAAATATTTGTGGTAAACTGCCGACTGTCTTAAAACAACCCAATTAGGAAGACCACTGTCCAAAACATAACGTTCCCCCTGAATTTTTGCGGCAGAATAATAATCATAGGCCGAAGACATTACAGGATCTCCCATTCTTGCCCAAGGATGATGATAATCGCGGTTACCATAAACGGCTACCGTAGAAATATGAACTAATTTAATTTTATCCTGACGACCACTTGCTTTAATTGCATCTACAATATTTTTTGTGCCCAGATAATTTGTATTAAAAGTATTCTGAGGATTGTGATCTGCTTTAGGAGGAATTACCGCTCCACAGTGGATAACGTAATCTGCTCCATAAATAAGATTTTCTACATCTTTATAATTTGCCAAATCCCCTTTTACCAGAGTAATACGGTCCTTTCCCTTTTTTAAAAGTGACTTAAAAAAGGGTCTTTCGCTTTTAACCTGATTGTAAATAAATAATCTTAATTGATAATTGTTTTTTGAAGCTAATAAATGTGCAAGAACTTCACCACCCATTGCTCCATCAGAACCAGTAATGGCAATTACTTTTGCAATCTTAGAATTTTCCATAGGGTTAGTATATCTATATTTAAAAAAAATAAACAGTTACCTGTGAATAATAATATTCAAAAGTAACTGTTATTTTATTTAGATTTAAATTTTAACTTTACTGTCCAAAATTAAAGTGTATTATCCAAATATACTGCATCTGGATCAGAAATACTTTCTTCACTTCCAGAAGTTGAAGAAGAAAATTCAACAGAAATCGAAGAAGTTGAAAGTTCAGATTCATCAAGTGAATTAAATTCTTCTAGCCAGGAAGTTCAAGTAGAAACTTCTGGAAG
>JAIKYZ010000095.1 GCA_024682655.1 Treponema sp. | reverse complement strand
ACATACTTACCGTCTTTCAAAAGTTTCTCTTTGTTAGCCCAAAAATCACTTGCTACATCAAACATTCCTGTCATAATTTGAATTCTCCTATTTAGCTTGCTTTTTATAATACGTGGCAATTCGGAAATTAAATCACGTATGCCCTTTGTATCAAAAACGCACTTATACCTTTATAATTAGCATAGTGCGTTTTATCCTTGCCGTAAAATAAAATCAACCGTTCTTACGGACATAGCCAAAATTCTACATATAGGTTCCCTTTCTCTAACCGATCAACCATGCAGAAGCGCAACTTTAAAGGCAATAGAAATTGTAAAAAATGCCGGTGGATTAATTAGTTACGATCCAAACTGGAGGGCAAATTTCTGGAAAAATAAAGAAAATGCCCTGGAAAGAATAAACAGCCTCTTTGAATATGCAGATATAGTTAAGATTTCAGATGAAGAAATGAAATTACTTTTTGGAGATTTAGAAAAAGAAGAAGTTGCAAAAAAATTACTTGGCCAAAATGTAAAACTTCTGCTTATAACTTTAGGCCCCGACGGAGTTTTTTATGCCAGAAAAGGGGAGCAATTCCAGCCCTTCCAAAGCTTGAGGAAGTCGAAAAGTTTTTAGAGGAAAATAGACTTTAAGGAAGAGAAAACTTAATTCATGATGTAATAAGTATTTTTATTACGTTTTGCAAGGTAAAGGGCATCATCGATTCTTTTAATGGTATCAATTATACTCTGATCTTTTTCGTTAAAATGACTTACGCCAATAGAAATAGTGTAGTGAATCTTTTTTCCATCTTCGGTAGTAAGGGTCTGTTCGGCAACTTTAGATCTTATAGTTTCCATTAATTCTTCGATATTTCTTTCGCTGCCGTTAAAGGTCAGAATAAATTCATCGCCACCCCAGCGGATAATATGGTCTTCTTCTTTTTGATATTGTTTTATGGTAGTAACCAGACTTTTCATAACAATATCTCCCATATTGTGACCATAGCAGTCATTAATTTTCTTAAAATTATCAATATCAAGAATTGCGATAGTGTAATTTTTATCAAACTCTCTAAAATTGTTTAAATACTTAAAGAGAAGGGTGTTTCCAAAAGAACGGCTTCCTGCTCCAGTAAGACTATCTTTTTCTACTTCATTTTTAAGGATTTCGGTTTGTTTTATAAGTTTGTGAGAATTTAAAATATTCGAAATAATAATATAAGTAAAAAGAATTAAAGCGATAAGGATAATGACAATAAAACTGATATAGAAAATCAGTTTATTCATAAAGGTAACACCACCTGCCGGATTGTACATAGAATTTAAATAAGTTCCGGTACAGATAATCCAGTTATAAGGTTCATATAATTTTGCATAAGTGATTTTTTCGGAAACAGCGTCATTGTGGTATTCTTTAAAAAAATAACGGTAAGTGATTTCTCCATTTGCTTTGATACCTTCAAGTTCTTCCCGGTAGGGAAAATTTCCTTTTGCATCTTCATAAAAAGTGGAAAGCTGCATACCTTCAGTTTCGGGTAAGTTTCCGTGGACTTGTCTTATTCCGTAGTTTTCTCCACCATCATAATTTGTAACTTCGTTAATCCAGACGTAAGCGCCGTTTGCAAAAGTAGATTCGTGAACAACATGACGAATAAAAGTTAAAGTTGCTTCTTTAATTTCTTCTTCGTTACAATACACATTTCCTTTTTTTAGATTAGCATCCATGTCTTTGCGTAAGGAATCAATCATAACGATATAATTATTTACAGTGGATTTCATTTCCCTTATCTGAAAGGCAGTTAGATTGGTTCTTAATTTATAATCGCTAAAACGTAATATTTGTAAAATTAAAAGACTTACGAGCAAAACAAAAATTACGGCAATTAAAAAAGATTTTTTATTTTTTTGAAAAATAGACATAAAATCCTCTGTGACTTTATATATTATACTTTTTTAAGTATACATTGAATGAATTTTGGGGAGATTGAGATTTTCTAACAGGATTTTATTTTTGGATAGTAAAGGATTTTACTTAAAAATTTTAAAAATCAGGCTGGATAAATGTTTTTAGCAATTATTTTATAGAATTTTACAATAAAAGCGGGAATTTTTGGGTAAGATAAAATTAATAGAATGGTAAAAATCCATTTTGGAATAAAAGGTCGTCAAAAAGGGCCAAAAGGAGAAAATATGTTGGGATTTAGATATTTTACACCCACAAAAGTTGTTTTTGGAAAGAATTCCGAAGAGAAAGTAGCAGAATTAGTAAAAGAATTTGGCGGAACAAAGGTTTTGATTCATTTTGGTGGTGGAAGTGTAATTCGCTCTGGACTTATGAAAAGAGTTACAGAAAAATTAGATGGAGCAGGAATCTCTTATGTAAAATTAGGCGGAGCTGTTCCAAATCCACGTCTGGGCTTGGTTTACGAAGGAATTGAACTTTGTAAAAAAGAAGGAATTGATTTTATTTTGGCTCTTGGTGGTGGAAGTGCAATCGACTCTGCCAAAGCAATTGGTTATGGTGTAAAAAATCAGGGCGATGTCTGGGATTTTTATGATCATAAAAGAAGTGCAGAAGATTCTTTACCAGTCGGAGTTGTTCTTACCCTTGCCGCAACCGGAAGTGAAATGAGTGATTCATCAGTAATCACAAAGGAAGAAGGATTAATTAAAAGAGGTTATTCAAGTGATTTTGGCCGCCCAAGATTTGCAATTTTAAATCCAGAATTAACAATGACTCTTCCAGATTATCAAACTGCCTGTGGATGTACAGATATTATGATGCACACAATGGAAAGATATTTTTCTAACGGCGGAAATATGGAACTTACAGATTCAATGGCTGAAGCCCTTTTAAGAACCGTAAAAGAGCAGGCAAAAATTCTTGTAAAAAATCCCAAAAATTATGAGGCTCGTGCAGAAGTTATGTGGGCCGGAAGTTTAGCCCACAATGGATTAACAGGATGTGGAACAGATGGGGGCGATTGGATGACTCATAATCTGGAACATGAACTTGGCGGACTTTATGATGTTTCTCACGGAGCAGGATTAGCTTCAATCTGGTGCAGCTGGGCAAGATACGTTTATAAAAACTGCCTGCCAAGATTTAAAAGATATGCAATAAATGTAATGGGCGTACAGGCAAGTGGCAGTGATGAAGAAATTGCTTTAAAAGGAATAGAAGCAATGGAAGATTTCTACCGCGAAATTAAAATGCCAACAAATCTGAGGGAACTTGGAATTAGTGCAAGTGATGCAGATTTAAAACTTATGGCTCACAAATGTTCAGTTTCGGTTGGCGGTTGTGGCGGATCTGCAAGAAAACTCAAAGAAGATGATATGTACGAAATTTATAAGATGAGTAGATAACTTCTCCTTTGAACCCTTTGAATAGGAGAAAAGGACTGGTGTCCCGTAAATAATTCTACAATGAATATTGAACTTCACCTCTGATAGAATGACGTTTTTTCCATTCTTCAATGGCCGAAAAATAAATTCTATTGATAGGTCCATTTGCGGGGCCCAGAGCTTGTTTGATGTAGTAGCGGAAATCTTTTTTATTCTGTTTAATTTCAATACAGGCCTTCATTTTTCCATTTTTAATCAAAACAACAATAATTGACTCATTTTCAAGACATTTATTCCTATAAAGATAGCCAACACAGTTATGCATATTAACTGAGATTTCGTAAAGTTCATCTGTGTTTTTTGGTAGAGCAAAATAATAGGAATTTGGATTTCCTTTTTTCATAATGTCTTTACCAATTGAATAATTAAGATGCATTATGTCTTTATCTTCTTTTATTTTTTCGTAGTCAAAGAGGTCTTCAATTTCTTGTGGAGTTTCATTATTCTCCTCTCCATCATCCGAAATAATAGTTTCATCAGGATTTGTTAAATTATTGGCCATGGCTTTTTCGGCCTTTAACATCATCAGACGGTTTTCTTTTATAGATTCATAATCAATTTTGATTTTTGATTCACTAATATCTTCAATAAAGTCTTCGAATTTTAAAACATCATCATTATATTCAATTTTTTTATTATGAACTTTTGGCTCAGAACTTGAAAAACCAGCTCCTATTCGTTCATTTTCATTATGAAATAGTTGAATTAGCTGATCATGCATCTGGTGGGTAAAACCTTCTTTTAAAATTCTTTCATGAAAGGCTACAGGAAGATCTCTGGCATTGTAGTAATAAACTTGAATGGCATCACTTATAATTTCAATAGGAGTATCTTTAAAAAATTTAATCATTCTTTTTACAATGATATTATCTGATTTATCAGTTCGGGCATTTTGAACCCAAAGACGTAAACCGTTTAATAATGTTTGGTCATTTTCAGAAACGTAATAGATAGTTCGGCGTTTTATAGAAAAGCGAAGTTTATCATTGGTAATAAAAATATCGTATATGGTAGGGTCAGAAACAAAAGTTCTAATGGCATCGGAGTTGATAAAACCAATGTGCTGGGCCATAGCGTGTAGCAGAATTAAAAGAGGATCTTTATGAAAATCTTTACGCAGCATTTTTGTAATTTTAACTTGTACCAGCTGGCAAAAATCGGTAAAGAGATTCAAATCTGCCCGGAAATTTAAATCTTTAATATTGTCGATTTTTTTGGTCAAGCCATTAAATTCAGGGCAGGAAGGATATTTTACAAAATCAGTAAAGGGAACATTTTCCACATGAAATTCAACCCCGTACTTAATTTTACAAAGCCTTATCGAAAGGTTCATAATTTTGTTGTTGATATCTGGAGAAATTACAGTCATATCAAAATTTTTGGGATGACTAATAATCCCGCGCCTAAAATCAATGATTTTTGCATAAACTTTTTGCGTAGAATAAATCTGATTTTCGTAAACATCAATCCAGGACCAGCGTTCATTCACTCGAATAATAAAATTATCGGTATCAACAAATAATTCATATTGATTTTTGTTCCATTGTTTATGAAGCCCAATAAGCCCAGGCACCGGAAGACCACAAGAAAAATACATAGAATTGTCCGGCGCAATCGTAATAATTTCCCACTTCTTATGAAAATCGCACCAGCCCCTTTTACTTGTGTTGTTAAAAGGAATAAAAACCTGAGGCACCATGGAAGAAGTAGCTTTTTCTAATGATTGCTTTATTGGATTATACTTGTAGGAACAAAAATTTATCATTAAAAGAAATATATCTTTGTTTTTGAAATTTGTCTAATTTTTTTGTGGGGGTATTAAGGTGGGAGAAGGCTTTTTCCTTTTTTAATAATCCACTAAAATTACAAGAGCAAATGAAACACATCACCGTCTCCGGAGCCATAATACTCCGTACAAATTCAAATACTCACAAGAAAGAAATCTTTGCAACTCAGCGGGGGTATGGCGATTACAAAGACGGCTGGGAATTACCTGGTGGTAAACTAGAAGAAGGGGAAAGTCCAGAAGAATGTATTGTTCGGGAAATTAGGGAAGAACTTAATACCCAGGTCCGGGCAGAAAAGATTCTTGGTGTGATTGACTATGATTATCCAACTTTCCACCTGACTATGCACTGTATTTTGTGCACAATTGTTTCGGGGCAATTAACACTTTTGGAGCATGAAGCGGCCCGCTGGTTGGCTAAAGAAAATCTTCGCTCTGTTGATTGGCTCCCCGCTGATCTTTTGATTTTGGATAAAATCGAAGAGCTTTTGTAGATTAAATTTGAAATCTTTTAAGAAAAATAACTGTCCATTTTTGAAGTGGACAGTTATTTTTTTTAATTATTCTGTTGGTATCATTGCAGGTTGTAATACGGTAGTAATAGTTTTTCCTTCAAATCTAAATGGACTAGTGTTTTGCAACTTAAGGTCTGTCCCCTATGTTTTTTATTTCTCAAAAGACTTACTCTTAACTAAGAGGTTAAAAATGAAAAAAATACTATTAAATTTGGCACTGTTGTCACTTTTTGCAATTATGCCAATTTTTGCTAGTGAGGGGAAAATGAAAGATTTACAGAGTAAAATTGTGGAATTACCAGAAAAAGGTTATGATCAGGTTCGCCAGGGTGTAAAATATCCAACTTTTAAAAAATATTCGTATGATTCAAAAACTGCCGGACGTAAAACTAATGTGAATGTTTTACTTCCTGCTGATTATTCTGAGGACAAAGAATATCCTGTTCTTTACATTCTTCACGGTTTTTTTGATAACGAAAACTGGATGTCCAGAAGTATTGTTGCTATTCCTCAGATTCTGACTAATCTGCAGTTGGACGGAAAAGCCCAGGAAATGATTATTGTTCTTCCATACATTTTCTGTGATAAGGATATTCCTTCTTGTACAGGTATGGATATGAAAAACTGTCTTGCCTACGATAATTTTATTAATGATTTAACTACTGATTTAATTCCTTTTATTGAAAGTACTTTTTCTGTAAAAAAGGGTAGAGAAAATACTGCAATTACAGGATTTTCTATGGGTGGAAGAGAATCTCTTTTTATTGGTTTTAATCATCCTGAACTTTTTGCCTATATTGGAGCTGTTTGTCCTGCTCCTGGTCTTGTAAAAATCCCTGGTTCTCCAATGCATCCGGGTCAGATGAAGGCAGAAGATATGAAATTTGATCAGTATAAACCAGAAATTCTTTTAATTTCTTCTTCCAGATCTGATGGAGTTGTTTCTTCTGCACCAGATTCTTACCGTTCTATTCTTGTAAAAAATGATCAGGAATTTTTGAGTCATATTCTAAATACTACAGGACATGATCATACTAGTGTAAAGCCACATTTGTATAATTATCTTCAGTTGATTTTTAACTAGTAGTCCATTTTTCTTACTGTTTTTGCGGGGTGGGGTCTGTCCCCTGTCCTGCATTTATTGTGATTTACACAGCGCTTCCAATTATTTCTTTTGCAATATCAATTTTTTTCTTACAGCTATTCATGGCTTCTTTTTCTATATAATGATGAGCTTCTTCTTCGGTAAAAGATTTTGTCTGCATTAATAACATTTTAGCCCGGCTGATTACCCTGATTTCTTCCATTTTTACTTTTAATTTTGTAGTCTGGCTTGAAAGTATTGTTGTTTTATATTGAACTGCAATGGCAACCTTTATCATGTTGTAAAAATAAAACTGATCAAAATCTTTTGTGATTGTTAAAATTCCGTAGCCTTCTACCTTATAACTTACCTGATCAAATAAGGAATTTGGAGTTAGTAAAAGTATTGTACTTGTTGAAGCAGATATATCTATTGCAAAATCACAGCCGTCTCCGTCTGAATAATCAACAAGGATTATATTAAATACCCGGTTCAGGCAGCGACGTCTGGCTTCGTTAAAATCACTTACGATATTTGTTTCGAACAAGGGTGCAATTAATAAAGCCGAAATCATTGAGGAAATTTTACTGTCTTTGGTCACAACTAAAACGCTGTGGGTAGTATCTGACATTATTTTTCGATTATCCTCTTAATAAAATCGCTCTTCATTGCTATTTCTTTTGCGCAATCTAAAGTGTCAGGTAAGGCTTCTACCTTAGAATCTGAAGCTTCGAAGAGATTTAAATCAACTTCCTGTGGCGCCTGGAGATTATTTTTAATTCCATCCATTGCGGCATAAATTATCAGCGTAAATACTAAATATGGATTACATTCACAATCTGCTGTACGAATTTCTACTCGACAGTCTTCTTTTGTTGCTGGAAGTCGAATACAAGTTGAACGGTTTTCTTTTCCCCAGCAAATATGTTTTGGGGCCTTGTGGGAACCTAATCTATTGTAAGAACCTTCTGTTGTGTTCATAAAATAGGTCATTTCTTTCATGTGTTTTAGAATACCGGCAAGTACATTTTGGTTTTTTGAAGGATCTGTACAGGAAATATTTATATGGAAGCCGCTGCCCGCTTTATCGGCAAGTGGTTTTGGAGAAAAATCTGCGTAAAGCCCATTTGCGGCTGCCTTTGTACGAACAATCCATTTAAAAGTTGCGGCATTATCTGCGGCAGAAAGTGCATCTGAATAATGAAAGTCAATTTCGTTCTGGCCGGGGCCTTCTTCGTGGTGACTGGTTTCTGGAAAAATTCCCATTTCTTCCAGGGTAAAACAGATTTCCCGGCGGATATTTTCTCCCTTATCTTCTGGGGCAATATCCATGTATCCTGCATTATCAAAAGGAATTTTTGTAGGATTTCCATTTTCGTCTAATTTAAAAAGATAAAATTCAATTTCCGACCCAAAATTCAAACTACAATTACATTCTTTTTTAAATTCGGAAATTGCATTTTGCAACATGGTTCGGCAGTCTTTTTGATAGGGTCTTCCATCTGGATATTTTATGTTGCAGAACATTCTTACAACTTTACCAGTGTTTGGTCTCCAGGGAATTATAGAAATGGTAGAAGGATCTGGATGTAAAAATAAATCTGATTTTTCTGGAGTTTCAAAACCGCAGATAGCAGAGGCATCAAAGGAAACTCCGTTTTTAAATGCTTTTGCCAGGCAGTTTGCCATGATAGAAATATTTTTTTGCCTTCCGTGACAATCAAAAAAAGCAAGACGTATAAATTTTACATCTTCCTCTTCTATTAGATTAAGCACTTCTTCTTCTGTGTACATTTATGACCTCCAAAAATTACCCTTTACTTTTATATTATTGCAATAAAATTTCTTGTTTTTCAATTAAATCTTTTTAATATCTACCAGACTGCTATTGTCCAGAGTAAATCCCGAAGCAAGACAGTCTGCAAGCGCATTTGCTGTGTCTATTGCAGTAAGACAGTCTATATCTTTTTCTACTGCCAGTCTGCGTAACTTAACACTTTCGGCAACCGGGTCACGGCCTTTTGCAGAAGTAGAAACTACATACATTACTTTTCCACTTTCCAAAAGAGTCATTACGTTTTGATTATAGTTTTCGTGAACCTTTGCTACTTCTTCTACCTGCATTCCACTTCTTTCAATAGTTGCGGCATTTCCGCTTGTTGCATAAAGTTTAAAGCCCATATCGTAGAATTTTTTTGCCAGTGCAGGTAATTCTGGTAAATCGCTTGCCCTAACCGAAAATAGAATTGCAGGGGGCGTTGCGGGGGAAGCCTCCCCCGCAGAGAGGGTAGCGACCGACGAAGTGGGCGCGCAGGGGGAGACTTCCCCCTCCAAATTATTATTTTTATAAAGTTTCCAGCCGGCTGCAGCCATTCCCTTGTAAATTGCTTCTTTTCTACTTTTGGCAATTCCAAGAACTTCGCCGGTAGATTTCATTTCTGGCCCCAGGTGAGTATCCACATCCATAAGTTTTTCAAAACTGAAGACTGGAACTTTTACGGCAAAATAATCTGGTTTTTTGTAAAGGCCAATTCCATAACCCATATCGCAGATATTTTCTCCAAGCATGGCCCGGGTTGCAAGTTCAATCATTGGAACTCCGCTAACTTTGCTAAGGTAAGGAACTGTTCGGCTTGAACGAGGATTTGCTTCTATTATATACAAATCTTTTTTGCCCTGAGGATTTTGGTAAATTAAATACTGAATATTTACCAGGCCTTTTGTTCCAAGCTCCAGTGCAAGATCCCTGGACTGACGGACAATTTTTTCTTCCATTTCGGCGTCGAATTCTCCGGGGTAGAGGGCAATTGAATCTCCCGAGTGAATACCGGTTCTTTCGATATGCTCCATAATTCCTGGAATTAAAACATTTTTACCGTCACAAATACAATCGACTTCCAGTTCCTGACCTTCCATATATTTATCTATTAAAACTGGATTATCAATTCCGGCCTGCAGAATAATTTTCATGTACTCTTTTACATCTGCGGGGCTTCGGGCAATAATCATATTTTGTCCACCCAAAACGTAACTTGGCCTCATCAAAATTGGATAGGTGATTTTTTCGGCGGCTTCCAGGGCAGCAACTTCTGTAAAAACGGTAAGGCCTTTTGGTCGCTTAATTCCAAGTTTATCGCAAAGTTCTTCAAAACGTTCGCGGTCTTCGGCTAAGTCAATGGCATCGGCGCTGGTTCCAAGAATTTTTATTCCCTGTCCGTCCAGATATTTTGCCAGTTTGATTGCGGTTCCTCCACCAAAAGCAACAACAACTCCCAGAGGTTTTTCAACGGCAAGAACGTTCATAACATCCTGAGGAGTGAGGGGTTCAAAATAAAGGCGGTCTGCTGTATCAAAATCTGTAGAAACGGTTTCGGGGTTATTGTTGATTATTGCAACCTGATAGCCCAGTTTTTTTAGGGACTGAACACATTGAACGCTGGCATAATCAAATTCAATTCCCTGTCCAATTCTAATTGGGCCCGAACCTAAAACTACGATTGTGCCTTTGTGGGGGAAGTCTCCCCCTCGCTGCAAAAGCCCATCCGCAGGCTTCTGGTCTTTTTCCGCTACCCCTTCTAACGGTGGCTTTGCCCCCGTAACGCCCCCATTTTTTTCTTCCAAATATTGTAAGGCTTCGTTTTGGCCCTTAGTGGTTGAATAAAAATATGGGGTTTCGGCTTCGAATTCGCCCGCACAGGTATCTACCATTTTAAATGAAGTGGGTTGGTAAATCAGGCTTTTGTCCTTTTTGTCCTGATTACAAATATTTACAAGTTTATTTAAAAACCATTTGTCTATTTTTGTTATCTGGTGGATTTCTTCTACACTCAGTAATTTTCTCTTTAGGGCCTGATAAATTGCAAAAATTCTCTGGTCGGTTGGCTGGGCAACTCTGCTTCTTATTTTTTCGTCGCCTTCTTCTTCAAAAGCCGGAAGATTTAAGTCTTTTACGCCAATTTCCAATCCTCTGGCGGCTTTTAGAATTGCTTCTTCAAAATTCTGACCGATTGCCATAACTTCGCCGGTTGCCTTCATCTGGGTGCCAAGTTTTCGGGCAGCGTAAACAAATTTATCAAAAGGGAATTTTGGCATTTTTACAACCACGTAGTCTAAAACGGGTTCAAAGCAGGCTTTTGTCTTTTTTGTAACAAAGTTTGGAATTTCGTCCAGGGTAAAACCAACGGCAATTAAAGCGGCAACTTTTGCAATTGGATAACCGGTTGCTTTAGAGGCCAGGGCAGAAGAACGGGAAACTCTTGGATTTACTTCGATTACAGCATATTCAAAAGATTCTGGATTTAAGGCAAACTGGCAGTTACAGCCACCTTCAATTTCCAGGGCAGAAATTATATTTAAGGCTGCAGAACGTAACATCTGATATTCTTTGTCGGCAAGGGTTACGGTTGGGGCAATTACAATTGAATCTCCAGTGTGAATACCAACCGGGTCAAAATTTTCCATTGAACAAACGGTAATTACGTTGCCTTTACAGTCTCTTATTACTTCAAATTCAATTTCTTTCCAGCCGGAAATACATTTTTCTACAAGAATCTGGTGGATTGGGGAACGGTGAAGACCATTGTGGGCAATTTCGTCTAATTCCCGGTCGTTTTTTACAATTCCTCCGCCGCTTCCGCCAAGGGTAAAGGCTGGTCTGATAATTGCAGGAAAGCCTATTTGGTTGTGGACAAAATCCAGGGCATCCTGATAATTTGTAACTACTTTGGAAGGAATGCAGGGCTGGCCAATGGATTCCATTGTGTCTTTGAATAACTGGCGGTCTTCTGCTTTATCGATTGTTGCGGGGCGGGCTCCTAAAAGCTGAACCCCTTCTTTTTCTAAAAATCCTGATTTTGCAAGTTCCATGCTTAGGGTAAGACCTGTCTGGCCTCCTAAAGTTGAAAGCAGGGAATCTGGTTTTTCTTTTTGAATAATTCTTTTAAGTGTAGTTAGATTTAAGGCTTCCAGATAGATTTGATCTGCCATAGAAGGGTCTGTCATAAGGGTTGCAGGATTTGAATTTACCAGGCAAACTTCCAGTCCTAATTCTTTAAGGGCCTTACAAGCCTGATTTCCGGCATAGTCAAATTCTGCGGCCTGACCAATTACGATTGGGCCTGAACCTATAATCATTACCTTGTGGATATTTTTATTTAGTGGCATTTTTTGTCTCCATCAATTTTAGGAAGTTATCGAATAAAAAATTAGTGTCGTGGGGGCCACCGCAGGCTTCCGGGTGGAATTGAACACTAAAAGCGGGGATATCGGTGTAAGAAAGGCCTTCGCAGGTTCCGTCATTCAAGTTTACAAAAGATTGGCGGGCAAAGGCGGGTAATTCTGTATTTTCTACCGCGTATCCATGGTTTTGACTGGTTATAAAAACACGGCCACTTTGGGTATCTTTTACAGGGTGGTTTCCGCCCCGGTGACCATATTTTAATTTTGAAGTTTTTGCTCCCCGGGCCAGGGCAAGTATTTGATGTCCAAGGCAGATTCCAAAAATTGCAATTGCTTTGTCTGGCTGGGATTTTAATTTTTCTTTATTCCATTCGCAGATTTTTTTTATTTCTTCTATTACGGCGACGTTTTCTGCAGGGTCTCCTGGGCCGTTGGAAAGCATAATTCCATGGGGATTTAAGTTTAAAATATCCTGGGCCTTGCTATTGTAGGGGAGTAAAGTTACTTTGCAGCCCCTTTTTTCCAATTCGCGCTGGATATTGGCTTTTGCGCCAAAATCTAAAAGGACAACATGGAAATTTTTATTTTTGGTAGGAGTTGGGGCGGCGGAGGCGGGGTCTGTCCCCTTGGTGCCAATTGAATTAGGGGTCTGTCCCCCCTTTAAATTTGCGGAGAGGTCTGTCCCCAAGGTGGGGTCTGTCCCCAAAAAAGTCGTCCCCTCGGTGGAAGTAAGACTTTGTACCGCCTGCAGGGCATTTTGTATTTTGTAAGATTTAATCAAAGGAAGGAATTTTTGGGGGCCATCTTTTGTAAATTGCTCTATTTCCTGGCCGCTTATAATCATGCCGTTCATAACACCGGAATTTCTTAGCTTTTTGGTAAGGGCTCTGGTGTCAATTCCCGCTATGCCTATAATTCCTTCTTCTTTTAAGAAATTTTCCAGACTGGACTGGCAGCGAAAGTTACTGGGGATTTCGCAAAGTTCACGGACAATGTAGCCTTTTACCCAGCTTTTCCTGCTTTCAAAATCCTCTTTCATTATTCCGTAATTTCCAATTAGTGGAAAAGTTTGGGTAACGATCTGGCCAAAATAAGAGGGGTCGGTCAGAGTTTCCAGATAGCCGGTCATACCTGTAGTAAAAACGGTTTCTCCAATAGTTTTTCCCCGGGCCCCAATTGCCTGACCTTCAAAAATACTTCCATCTGCAAGTAATAAAAACGCTTTGTCTGTTGAATCCATATTGCCCCCAAACAAAAAAAAGGCGCTCATCCCATTTAACGACAATAAGGTCGTAAAATCGAATGAGCGCCTTTGCTCTTTGACAAGTTATACAGTGTTTTGCAGATATGGTCAAGAAGGGCAAAAATCTCTATTACTTACAAAGTTTATTGGCAGCTTCCAGGAATTTTACAAATAAAGGTCCTGCTGCGTTTGGTCTACTCTTAAATTCAGGATGGAATTGAACGCCTACATGAAATTGACCTTCAACTTCAACTGCTTCTACAAGGCTTCCGTCTGGACTTGTACCGCAAATTGTAAGGCCAGCCTCTTCCATTTGATTTTTATAATCATTGTTAAATTCATAACGATGGCGGTGACGTTCATTTATAAGTTCTGACTGGTAGGCCTGCTCCAAAATACTACCTTCTTTTACTTTACAAGGATAAGAACCAAGTCTCATAGTTCCACCTTTAATAACACCCTCCTGATTTTTCATTAAATCAATTACCGGATGTTCGCAAAGTTCATCAAATTCCCGGGAATTGGCATCGCTGTAACCTAGAACAGAACGGGCAAATTCAATAACAGCAATCTGCATACCAAGACAAATTCCAAAATATGGAACTTTATGAGTTCTTGCATAACGGCAGGAAGAAATCATACCTTCTATACCCCGCTGGCCGAATCCCCCGGGAAGAATAATTCCAAGACAATCTTTAAAAATTTCTGGAGCGGATTGGTCAGTAACAGAATCAGAGTCAACCCACTTAATTTTTACGTTTTTTCCAACAACAAAAGAAGCGTGGTTTAAAGCTTCAACAATACTCAAATAAGAATCGTGGAGTTTTACATATTTACCAACCAGGGCAATCTGAATTTCACCTTTACGGGCATGAATTGTTTCTACCATGCGGGACCAGTCGGCAAGGGCAGGATAATCTGCACCTTTTTCAAAGCCTAAATCCCTGCAAACAACATCATCCATATTTTGGGCGTGTAACATTAAAGGAACTTCATAAAGACTTCGGCAGGTAGTGTTGTTAATTACACAATCTTCACCGACATTACAGAAAAGTGAGATTTTTTTACGAATGTCACTTGGAATATCTTTAGTACAGCGGGCAACAATAATATCCGGGTGAATACCAACAGCCATCAGTTCCTTAACAGAATGTTGGGTTGGTTTAGACTTAAATTCATCACTACCAGAAATATAAGGAACCAGACAAACGTGAATAAAAAGACAATTACGGCGACCTACTTCAATTGCCAGCTGGCGGATAGCCTCTAAAAATGGCTGACTTTCAATATCACCAATAGTACCACCAACTTCAACAATGCTAACATCAGCACCCGAAACTTCTGCATTTTTTAAAACAAAGTCTTTAATTTCGTTAGTAACATGAGGAATAATCTGAACAGTCTGACCAAGATATTCCCCCTGACGTTCCTTATTCAAAACATTCCAGTAAACGCGGCCACTAGTAAGATTTGAATAACGATTCAGACTTTCATCAATAAAACGTTCATAGTGACCTAAATCCAAATCAGTTTCTGCACCATCATCAGTAACAAAAACTTCCCCGTGCTGGAAAGGACTCATAGTACCAGGATCAACATTCATATAAGGGTCCAGTTTTTGACTTGTAACTTTAAGGCCCCTGCATTTTAACAAACGGCCTAAACTTGCAGCCGTAATACCCTTACCAAGTCCAGAAACAACACCACCTGTCACAAAAATGAATTTGGACATTTTAACCTCCATAAAAATCAAATACCGCAGGTTGTTTCAACAACCGAGGATATTTGATTCGCAATATAAGAGTTTCGCAAGAAACTCTAAATTAAATTGAATGGCGATATTTTAGCCATTCAAATTAAACCTCCATAAAAATTTAAAAGAAATAATAAAAATATAGATTAATTTGCCTTATTCAGACCGTTCAGTTTAGAAATCCACAAAAGGTGATTAACGGCCTTAGGCAAAATATCTCTTATCAAACTAGTAGAATGATTATCAGGGTTAAGAGAAATTGCAGATTCCATAAAATCAGTAGTATTTGGCGGATAAGAACCAAAAGAATCATTAATTTCACAGTCGCAATACTGACGATGGGCCAAAGGAGGTTTATGTTCTTCAAGTAATTTTATAGGGTAAAACTTACAGGGTTTGAAGAGCAATTTACCAGCTTTGGACATAGAAGCAGAAGCCCCGAATAATCTGCAAATAAAAGCCCGGCCACCGTAGATAGTACAGTGGTAGGGTGAGTTTTCGTTCCAGAAAGGACAACCCTTATTCAGTGGAAATGGAAATTGACCCTGACTGACTTTCAAGGCAATGTCATTTTGATTTTCCAAAAGCCAGGCAGCCATAAAAGTTGCTTCACAGTCCAGTAAATCGGGCTCAAAGTTACGGCAACATTCACCACAACCAGCAGGACAGGTAAAAGCAGATTTTTTGTACCAGGAATCCTGCATTTCAGAGATTTTAGAATAAAGTTTGGACATTTCCACAAGAATTTCTTCTTCGCGGCTCCCCCGTAGATTATTCAAAATCCCATTCAACTCACATTTCGCGGTTTCCATAAAAACTCACTTGAATTTTTTAAACAAAAAAAAAGACGCCCATCCCATCTGACGACAATAAGGTCATCAAATCGAATGAGCGCCTTTGCTCAAAAAATTATGGAATAATTTTATTTATTCCCCAGTCCCCTGTCAAGAGGATTTTTTTAATAGAGGAGGGGAAAGCCTTCCCCTCGCATCGCGAGTTT
Source organism: Treponema sp. (assembly GCA_024682655.1). Taxonomy (GTDB): domain Bacteria; phylum Spirochaetota; class Spirochaetia; order Treponematales; family Treponemataceae; genus Treponema_D. The sequence continues at coordinate 1,756 of JAIKYZ010000095.1, read as the reverse complement.
CCGAAGGAAACTCGGTAGTGAGCGAAAGCGAACGTATTACCCTTTCCAGCGGGGGCAATTTGCAAGAAAATTAGAATAAAGGCAGGGGAAGAAGTAAATTATTTTTAAGATTGCCCCCACAAGGCCCCCAAAGTGGGTAGGATTGACAAGGTAAAAAACTTCAATATATTAGAAATTAATCAAAGAAAAAATAAAAATGAACCGAACAAAACTACACCAATCAATAAACAAGAATTCTCAACTTACCTTTGCCCGAAGCGGAGGAAAAGGCGGCCAGAATGTGAACAAAGTAAATACAAAAGTTCACCTGCTTTTGCCAATTAGCGCTATCGATGGCCTTACACAAGAAGAAATAAATCGTCTTAAAGTAAAACTTTCTTCTATTATAAATAAGGAAGATTGCCTTTTTTTAGATGTGGACGAAGAAAGATATCAGGAAAGAAACCGTCAGATAGCTTTAGCCCGCATTGAAGGACGAATTATACAGGCCCTGCTTGTGCCTAAAAAGCGGATTAAGACAAAGCCGACTCGTGCCAGCAAGGAGCGCAAGTTGAAGCTGAAGAGGATTCGGAGTGAGATTAAGAAGAACCGGGTGAAGATTATCTAAAAAAATAGGAGGAACTATAACAAACTATATGACTGAACAAACAATAAACAGAATCAGAAAATTTACCTCAGACCGCGACTGGGATCAGTTCCATACACCGGCAAATCTTGCAAAGTCTATTTCGATTGAGGCAAATGAGCTTTTGGAATGTTTTCAGTGGTCAGATAAAGATTTTGATTTGCAGCATGTAAAGGAAGAACTCGCTGATGTCATGGTTTACTGCCGGAATCTGCTGGACAAGCTTGATCTGGATGAAGATGAAATTATCAACATGAAAATGACGATGAACGAAGCAAAATATCCGGTGGAGAAGGCAAAGGGAAGTAATAAGAAGTATACGGAATTGTAGGGGGTGTTAATCAGAAATATATTGATTAACTGAAAAATATATTTTCACTCTCTCCAATCAGTTTTCTAAACTCAGAATAATCATTCGCATCTTGCGGAATATAAAAAGGCCTTGTTCCAATTTCTGCATTTACACTTGCAAAAGGCTTTACAGCCCAAGTCATTCCAGACTTATTTTTATCTCTTGAAGGATAAATAAATTCCCCGAGTCTAGCATCCATAACATGAATATAAGAGATCATCTGAGCCAGATCATCAGCAGGAGGATTTTTTTCATCGAAGTTTTTGTATTTTGCATCAAGAATTACATCTGCTGATTTTTCTTTTAAACTGTGTCCGGCTTTTGGCTTATAAAAATCCGGATAAAAATTTCCTACGTTAATATTTTCAAATGGATAGACAGCTCCTTTCTTCTTTTTGTTTTCCGGATGTTTAAAACCTTTTTCTTTGAGAATCCTTGCAAGGTATTCTTCCCAAAGCCAGGCTCCGTCAAAGAGAATGCCATAAATTTTATTTTCGGAGGAATCGTATTTTATTTTTTCACCAAGCAAAATCATGCGGCAAATTTTTTGCAGGTCACGGTATTTATAAAAATAGGGAGACTTTATTGCTCTGCTTGTTTTAGAGAGAATCTTATTTCTTTCCATACGATTGTATAAGGGAGTTGCATTTATGATTTTTTCAACGGCATCTTTTGTCTCTTCATTGCTTGTCAGAATATATTTAAAAGTATTGCTTGTCTGCATATATTCGATTGTGTGACGCACAAGTTCTGTTACAGGATTGTCAAAGCTATATTCA
>JAIKYZ010000071.1 GCA_024682655.1 Treponema sp. | reverse complement strand
TCCCCTTATTAAAGGTAGAGAAAATCCTATGGAGACTTCGACTTATGGGGTTGGCCAGATGATTGGCTTTGCTGTTGATTACGGCGCAAAAAATATAACTCTAACTTTAGGCGGGTCTTCCACTAACGATTGCGGACTGGGAATGTTAGCTGCTCTTGGAGCTTGTTTTTACAATAAGGACGGGGTTTCTTTTGTTCCTACGGGAAAAACTTTAATTGATGTTGTTGATTTTGATCTTTCTATGATGTATCCAAGACTTGTTGGGGCCAGAATTGATGCAATCTGTGATGTAGAAAATCCTTTGTGCGGTCCTAATGGGGCTTCCAGAATATTTGCTCCACAAAAGGGGGCTGATTCTCAAATGGTAGAAAGGCTTGAAGAAGGATGTTGTCATATTAGAGATTTATTTAAGTCAAAAATTGGAATTGATTTTTCTGAAGAAAAGGGGGCTGGTGCTGCCGGTGGTATGGGCTTTGCCGTAATTTCTGCCTTCAAGGGAAAATTAAAAAGTGGAATAGATACAGTTTTAGATTTATGTCATTTTGAAGAAAAACTTGATTCTTGTGATTTTATTATTACAGGAGAGGGCTCTTTTGACAGACAGTCTTTGATGGGAAAAACTATTGGAGGCTTAATAAAAAGAAGCAGGGCTATTCCTGTAAAAATATTTTGCGGTCAGAAAAAAGATGATTTTGACCTTCCAGATAATGTTGAAGTTTTTGAGATAAGTAAAGGAATGAATCTTGAAGATGCAATAAAAAATGCCCCTGCTAATTTAGAAAAAGCAATCAGAGAAAATCTCTTTTAATTTATTTGACTTTATATGACTTTAAAAAAATGTTAATATAAAGTATGTTCAATTCAATAACAGGAATAATCAGCGGAAAATTTCCTAAACAACTCTTTCTTGATAATAATGGCATAGAATTTGATATTTGTATGCCAGATTCAAATTTGGAAATGTTACCTCCAGTTGGTAATGAGGTAAAGGTATATACCTGGCTTCAGCATACAGATATGTTGATGAATCTTTTTGGTTTTGCAAGTGTAGAGGAAAGGGATTTATTTTTTGATTTATTAAAAGTAGATGGAATTGGACCTAAGGGAGCCATAAAAATTATGTCTTCTGTTTCTTCTGGACGGCTGATGGAAGTTTTGGAAAAGGGCGACCTTGAAATGCTGGAAAAAATCCCCGGGGTAGGCAAGAAAACCGCTGGGAAAATGATGCTGGCCTTAAAGGGCAAACTTAAGATTTCTGAAAATAATTCAAGCGTAATTAGAATTGCAGAGGCAAGTCCTTATAAGGATCTTATAAATTCTTTGGCATCCATGGGTTATGAAAAAAGAAATGTTGAACAGAAAGTTGCTCAATTACTTGAAGAATTTAATTCCCAGCCTGATTTTGCTAATAAAAGTCAGAAGGAAAGAGAAGATATTTTATTCCGCCGTGCACTTGTGGAGTTGGCTTAGTTTATGAAAGATTTAGAAAACGAAGATTTTAGTACAATTATCAGGGCCGATTTAAAAGATTCCTTTGATGATCAGGATAATAAATTACGTCCAAAAATGCTGGATGATTTTCTTGGTCAGGAAAGTGTAAAGAAAAATCTTAAAACTTTTATTGAAGCAGCTAAGCAAAGACAGGAACCTTTAGATCACCTTCTTTTAATTGGTCCTCCGGGTCTTGGAAAAACAACTCTGGCCCAGATTACAGCCCATGAACTTGGAGTTGATTTTAAGGTAACTTCGGCTCCGGCTTTAGATAAGCCTAAAGATTTGGCAGGAATCCTCTCTACAATCTCGGAACGCACAGTCTTTTTTATTGATGAGATTCACCGTCTAAAACCTGCAATCGAAGAAATGCTTTATATTGCAATGGAAGATTTTGAACTTGACTGGATTATTGGTCAGGGGGCTGCTGCCAGAACTGTTCGTATTCCAATTCCACCATTTACACTTGTTGGAGCAACTACTAAAGCAGGCTCAGTTTCCAGTCCATTACGTTCCAGATTTGGTTTTATTCCCCGTTTTGAATTTTATAGTCAGCAGGAATTGTCCTCAATTATAAAACGGTCGGCTTCTATTCTTGAAGTTGGAATTGAAGAAGATGCCAGTATGCTTTTGGCTCAGTGTTGTAGGGGAACTCCTCGTGTGGCAAACAGAGTTTTAAGAAGAATGCGGGATTTTGCTCAGGTAGAAGGTTCTAATGTAATTACACTTGATATTGTTGATAATGGCTTAAAACGCCTTGAAATTGATGATATTGGGCTTGAAAAATATGACAGAGAGATTTTATTAAGTATTATTCAGAATTTTGGAGGGGGTCCGGTTGGTGCCGAAACTCTTGCAATTTCTATTGGCGAAAGTATGGATACTTTGGAAGATTATTATGAACCTTATTTAATTCAATGTGGTCTTTTACAAAGAACTCCCCGCGGCCGCATGGTAACAGAAAAAGCTTATAGCCACCTGGGCCTTTCTCACGCAAACGATTCAAAAGACGGCGGAGAGCAGGGAACTCTTTTTTAGCCGGCTGCGGATTTTTCTTACTTCCTCAAAGCTTTCATTTTTTCTTTAATTTCTCCGCTCACACGAAAAGATTCGCACATTTTTTGAATGGCTTTATTGTAAGTCCAGCCATCCAGATGATTTTGTGGGCTTTGCATATAGGCAAGGCATTTTTCCGGATACTTGGCGGCTATTGTTGCTACAGCCCAGGCGACGCCCATTTTTGCGTAGTAATAGTCTGATTTGTCGGGCCTTTCTCCGGTGTATAAAGAATCGAGCACTTGTATAACATCATCTATATAATCATCATTTAAATAATGACTCATGAGCATGATTGCAACGACACGAACTTCAAATTCTCTGTGGCTTTGTGCATATTTCATAAAAAAATCCCAGCAGATTTTCTGGTTTTGAGGTTTTTCACAGATTTTAAAAGTCTGGCAAAAAGAATCATTTACAGACCAGTCGTGGATTTCTGGAATAAAATCATCAGCGCAGGCAAGAATCTGGTTTAAATCATCCTTTGCATAGCCAATCACCATGGCTTGAAGAGTCTCCATTTCAAAAGAATCCATTGGATTTTTGCCAAGGAACTTTTTGTAATCATCTTTTGCAATTTTTTTTGCAAGTTTACGGAGTTCTGGAAGTCTTACACCAAGCATTGGCAGACTTGTTGGATTTAAGGCCTTAGAAAAACTTGCATATTGAGAAGAAGACCCATCATCAGACTTTGATGCAGCTTTTTCTGCTCCGGCTAGTTTGTATAATTCATCTTTTATTTCTTTGATTTCCATAAAAAAATAGTAACATTGTATTTGCAATGAGGCAACTGCAAGGGGAAATTGTATAAATTACGAATCAGGGCTTATGCAGTATACAAATAATTTATAAAAAAAATGGCGCGAAGGAGTAAATCGCCTTTCGAAAACACTCTGATTGAGGGGTTATTACAAAACCCTCAAAACGGCGAAGTCAAGGCTTTAAGCGTGAGCGTGCCTTGACTCGACGTATTATGCTGCCGCTATAGCGGCAGACGTATATAATTTCAAGCATAATCAGCGTGTAGCGGACGAGTCCGCGGTTTCGATAAGACGATTTTACGACTGGAAGCCATTTTTTTTGGAGTGAAGTTTTATAATCCGGAAGCCCTGAATACGGAAATCTTATACTGTGACTGCATTTCACAATCTTTCTAATTTATGCTAAACTGTGCCTATGTTAACTTCTGATTTTAATTTTGATTTACCTGAAGAATTAATTGCCCAGCATCCAAGTGGAGTTCGTGGACAGGATAAACTTATGCTTTTGGACCGTGCAAGTGGCCAGGTAGAACATCATATGATGGATGATCTTCCATCTTTAATCACTCCTGATACTTTAATGATTTTTAATAATTCCAGAGTACGTCGTGCCCGCCTTTATGGTATAAAAGAAACTACAGGTCGTGAGCAGGAATTTATGTTTCTGAATACGATTGATAAAGAATGTACAATCTGGAATACAATGGTAAAATCTGCCAAAAAACAGAAGCCTGGTATGCATTATAAATTTCCAGATGGAACAATTGGTACTATAGTTGATGTTCCTGGAAATGCCGGTACTGAATTCCGTGCAATGAAGTTTGATTTTGCGATTGATGAAGACTGGTTTGAACGTAACGGCCATATTCCTCTTCCACCATACATTAAACGTGGTGATACAGAAGAAGATTCTGAACGTTATCAGAATGTTTATGCAGATCAGACTGGTTCTGCGGCTTGTCCAACTGCTGGTTTACATTTTACAAAAGAAATGCTGGAACGTCTGGATAAGGCTGGAATTGAACGTCATTTTGTAACTTTACATGTTGGTCTTGGAACTTTCCTTCCAGTGCGTGAAGATCAGATTGAAAATCATAAGATGCATGAAGAATGGTATACAATTCCAAAAGAAACTGCCGATGCAATCAACAAGGCTAAGGCTCAGGGCCGTCCAATTCTTGCAGTTGGAACTACCAGCGTGCGAACTTTGGAATCTGCCGCCCAGAAATTAGCAGAAAAAGGTCAGATTCCCGGAAGTAATGGAGAATGGGTCGAGGCAGGTACTTCTTCAACTTCTATTTTTATGTATCCTGGCTTTAATTTTAAGGTTGTAGATAAAATGTTCACAAATTTTCATACACCTGAAAGCACCTTAATTATGCTTGTCAGTGCCTTTGCAGGACGTGAGCATATATTAAAAGCCTATAAAGAAGCAGTAGAGAAAAAATATCGTTTCTTTTCTTACGGCGATTGTATGTTGATTCAATAAATTAAGTTAACTGTTCAAAAGAATATCTGGAAAGGTTCAGAAATTGTTCAATAACTGCATTACTAATCATCTGGTCGGTAATAGCTTTTTGAAATTCCTGACTTACTATGTTCTGAATCTCTTCTATATTTTTCTGATTTAGAGGTAATCTTTTTCCAATCAGGAAATTTTCCAGTTCATTGCTTCGGAATTCAATTGGTCCCGCAAAGGCCATTTCTACACCTATAAGGGAATTTTTTTCTATACTTGCCATAAAAGTGTAGGATGCTGAATCCTGGGTAAGTCTGTGTTCTGGTCCAATTCTTCTAAAAATCGAAAGATCTGAATCTTGTAGTGGGATTTTTATATTGGAAAGTACAAAACCTTTTGGAATCTTGTCGAAGGCCCTTATGCTTATTGATTTTGTTTCTGTAAAACTTTTATATTCCAGTCTGGCATCTAAGGCTAAAAGTGGGGCATAAAGGGTAGAACGGTGATTTTGAGAACAGAGATTTCCACCAATTGTTGAAATATTACGAATCTCTGGATTGGAAATACTCTTAATTGCCTGGGTAATTATTTGTGGCAGGTGATTTTCGCCAATTTCCAGAATATCCGAAAGGGTAGCACCTGGTCCTACGGCAATGTATCTTTCGTGTCGGTTTACCTGACATAATTCTGGAATTGTTCTTGTAGAAACTGATTTTTGTGGCAAAGCTTCTAATGCTGTTCCGCCGCCAATAATCTGAGTTCCGGGATTATTCTTTAAGAGGGTTAATAATTCGTTTAAGTTTTTTACATATAAAATTTGTTTTTCCATTTTTGCCCCCTTATTTAATTTCTTGTCTGTTTATTATTGTTTATTGAAAGTGCATAGATAATACCATTTACCAGACTTTCTAAATCAACACAGCAAGGCGAAAGATGTTTTACCTGATCTGCAATTTCTTTTCGGGTTGGTTTTTGATTAATTTTTAAAACCTGATAGGCACAGAAGATTTTTCCTGCATTACAATAACCACACAGGTGAATTCCGGCTTTATTAAAACCTGCCATAATTGATTTATATTCTTCTGTCTTTTCAAAATAATCTAAGGTAACAATATCGTTGTTTTTTAAAATGCCAATAGGAATCTTACAGGCTGGGGCTGGTTTGTCGTTTAGTAAAATTGTACAGGCTCCACAAGTTCCTTCAAGACAACCTCTTTTTACAGATTTATCGCCATTTCTTTGCAGATACTGGAGTAAAGATTCATCTGCCGCCCCTTCTAATATTGTTTTACTTCCGTTTAAAATAACTGGTATTTTCATTATTCATTGCCTCGATTTTTGTTTCGTAAAGACCGGTTTTTTATAAGATTGTAAATCTGTTTTTCGGTAACCGGAAGTTCGGTAATTGGAGAAGCAAGAGCAAGTGACATTGCAGTAGAAAAAGCTGCTGGAAGACTGTTGTGTATTAATTCTCCAATCTGACCAGATTTTTTATTGCTTTTATTAAATTTTATGTGGAGATTTTCGTATTCCAGTGTTTTATCTTCAACCAGAGTTGAAAGTTCCTGCTGGATTTCTAGTTTTATGGTTCTAATAGCGGCTGCCTCGTCGAATAATTCACCACAGTCTATTTCTACCCAGATACCGGTGATTTTTTGCCGGTAGGTATAATTATCAAGTTCAACTTCTATTGCACTTGTTATACTTGAAGTTGTATGAAAGGGGTTTCCTTTGAAGTTTTCAGGATCCCAGTTCTTTTTCATAATTGAGCTGGTTGCTTTTTTAGATGTAATTGGCAAGGGCTGATGAAATCTTTTTCTTTGAATTTCACTACAACACTTTCTTACAAGTTCATTAAAAATTCCAATTGAACTGAAGGTATCTTCCGGGCTTTTTGGCATTTCACTTAAGTCAAAGTCAGAATTTATCAGGATATTTTCAATTGGTATTTGCAGTATTTCGCTGGCTGTTGTTTTCCAGATTTTTTGAATAACAGCCGAAGGTTTTAATGCATGAATTATCAGGCGGTTATCACTGTTCAGGGTGATTTCCATCTTTGTATCTGAAGCAAAATTACTTTTACCACAGTAACCAGAAATATTGTAAGCAGAAGCAATTCCAATTCCTCTTAATGGAAGGGCAAAGAAGGGTTGACTGTCCTGTTCAACTCGGTCAATTGCGTCCATGTGGAAAGAAGCATACTTTCTGTTAAAATCACTGTCGGAAACTACATCTGTAATTGTTTTTACAATATCTGGAAATTCACTCACAAAGGGGAAAGTTGAATTTTTGCTTTCTTTTGAATTTATTAATTTTACTTCATCTGGGAAAAGATTTAATTTATCGCAGATTGATTGAATTAAGTTTTCTGTGGCAAATAAAATCTGGGAATCTACACTTTTAAGATGAATTGTTGTTGGCGGATTTTTTGAAGTATGGGCCTTTACCGAAATAAATAAATTTTCCGGTTTATAAAAATTACAGACGGCAATTGCCATTCTGTCGGTTATTTCCTGGGCAAAAGGATTTTCATAGCCTAAATCAATATCAATATTTGCTTTTAGCGCAGTGATTTTTCCATCTTTACGACCGCAAACTTTATAGGTCAGATTTACATCAACTCCCGGGGCCATAAATAAAGACTGTTCTTCCGGTGTCAGAATTAATTTTACCGGTTTTTTAGTAAGATAAGTAGCAAGAGCAACTTGAACTGCCAGAATATTAGTTCTTAAAAGACCGTTTGTATAAATACCTGAACTGTTTGTTTTATGAATGTAGATTTTTTCTGAAGGAATATCCAGAACATCTTTTAAGGCATTTTGAAGATTATAAGTCCATTTTGTTGGGGTATAAACATGAAGTAAGCCTGCCTCATAATAAGAAAAAGCTCCGTCATTTTCGTACCAGGTTGGATTTACAAGTTTCTGATTATATTTTTGTTCCAGTTGAAAATCTGAATTTTCAAAAAGTTCTTTGTCCTTGTATTGATTAGAAGAATCTATATAAATACCAGAAGTTACAAGTCTGCTGGCAACAATTTGAGATTTTTTTTCTGTTACAAGGCTCTTGTCTAAAACTGTATCCAGAGAAGGTAAATCGTTGATAATATCTACAAAATCAGAAATTTCTTTTGTATTTTCCTGAAGTGAAATTACCGGTCTTTTTTGTTTTGTAATTACCTGTTGAACTGCAGATTCCAGAGATTTAATATCAAAATTAAAAGAGATATTTTTTAATAATTCATGAACTTTACTTTCGTCAGGGCCTAGAAGAATACCGTAAGCTTCTCCCTGGTAGGAAACATTAGCAAAACCAAAGATTTTACTTTTTAAGTTATTACATTCAATAAAATTTGAACCGGGAATATCTTTTGCATCAAAAAGAAAATAACCTTCTGGAAGATTAGGGCAGTTTATGCTTTTAATAATTCCAGAGGGGGCTGGACTTCTTACCAGAGCGGCATAAAGACAGTCTTTTTTTGAGATAATGCTGTAAAATCCATTTGAGTCTAAAGAACGAATTGATGATTCTTGAACTTTGGCTTTTCTAGGCATGATATTCTTTTCCTACTTTGCTTATTGTTTCAATTACATAATCTGCATCTTCTTCTGTCATATCAGGGAAGAGTGGAATTGTAATTGTTCTTTGATATTGGTCTTCTGCATTTTTATAATTTTCAGCAGTAAAATCAGGATAAAGATTTTTCCAATAGGTAAAATGGAAGATTGGAATAAAGTGTACAGAAATGCCAAGTCCGGCTTCCTGCAATTTTTTTGCAAAGGTCTGTCGGTCAATTGTCAATTTTTCTGGGATTATCCTCATTAAATATAAATGCCAGCTGTTTCCTTTTCCGTCTGGTGGTAATTGAATAAAATCTAATTTACTAAAGGCCTTATTGTATTTTTCAACTATAGCCTTTCTCTGCTGGTAAAATAATTTGGCTCGGTCTAACTGACAGCAACCTATGGCAGCAAGTAAATCTGGAAGATTGAATTTATAACCTGGAGCTACAATGTCATATTCCCAGGAAGCCCTTGGGGAAGTGTAGCGGTCCCAGGTTGTACGATCCATTCCGTGAAGTCTCATAACAGTCATTCTTTTGGCAAGTTCAGGATTTCTTGTAGAAACCATTCCGCCTTCTGCTGTGGTTATAGTTTTTGTTACATAAAATGAAAAAACTCCGGCATCTCCAATTGCACCGGCATAGCCTAAATAAGTTGGAGAAGGAAAAGCATGGGCTGCATCTTCAATTACGTAAATTTTATGGTCTGGACTGCTGTATTTATTGGCCAGTTCAATTATTTCTTTCATTTTGCAAACATTACCTGCAATATGAATTGGAACAATTGCCTGTACCTTGTGTCCATTTTGAGCGTCTTTAATTAAAATTTCTTCTATTTTTTTAGGATCTATATTGTAAGAATCTTTTTCTATATCAGCAAAATAAACATCAGCACCAAGATGTCTTGCACAGGCTGCGGTTGAAACAAAAGTGTAGGGACTTGTAATAACGGCTCTACCTTCTTTTACTCCACAGGCTTCCATCGCAAGAATCATTCCTGAAGTATTTGAATTAACTGCAAGACTTATTATTTTATCATTTGAAAGTCCCAGTTTTGAACGATTTTCACTTACAATTTTTAATTCTTCTCCAGACTCGCTAAGGGCCTGGGAAAATTTATTTTCGAATTCAAGCGCATATTTTCCGGTTGTAAGCCAGCCAGAACGTAAAACTTCCAGAACAGCATCTTCTTCGGCCTTTGTGATTGCGGCTTTATGAAATGGAACTTTAATTTGATTCATTTACATCTCCAGTTTCCGGGCAAATTTATAGAATATCCGTTCTTTTTTGTCCATCAGTTTTGATTTCTTCATAAAAATCTTTCAGGCTCTGGCAATCTTGGCAAAGAATAGAAAGTAATTTTTCTTTATTTCTAAAATCTTCTTCCTTTCCTTTTGTGTAAAAACAGATTGGGTATAATTTTTCCAGCAAAGTTTTAAGTCTGTCGGATTCATATTCAATATTTTTTAATTTAAGTAATTTTTTGTACTTTGTTTGAGTTGGATTTTCTTCTTTTAACCAAAGAGGTTCAACAAGTCTTTCTCCCTTTCTGGCTCCAACAATTTTAATATCAATATCTTTATAAGGTTCAAGACCTGAAAATTTTATGATTTGTTTTACTAAATCAATAATTTTAATTGGCTCTCCCATATCAAGAAGATAGGATTTTCCGTTTTCTCCGACTCCGCCAGTTTGAAGTACCAGAGAACAGGCTTCTGGAATGGTCATAAAAAATCTTTCCATTTTTTCGTCGGTAACAGTGATTGGGCCACCAGCTTTAATTTGATTTTGGAAAAGAGGAAGAATTGAACCCCTGCTGCCTAAAACATTTCCAAATCTAACAAACATAAAGGCTTGTTTTTTATCTGCAGATTTTGCGGCATCAAGTACAAGTTTTTCGCAAAGCATTTTAGAAAGTCCATAAACGCTAACGGGTTGAACTGCCTTATCTGTAGAAATCAAAACAAATCTTTCTAGTCCATATTTTAAAGAAGCATCTAAAAGATTTTTTGTACCAAATACATTATTTTCGATTGCCGCAACCTGATTTTCTTCCATCATAGGAACATGTTTGTAGGCGGCACAGTGGAAAATTACATTACACTTTGTATTTTTTATGATGTAATCCACATATTCTCTATCTTTCATATCCCCAATGATTGGGACAATAGTTGCTTTTTCGCCAACGCCTTCTGCCTGTAAAAGTCTTAATTCCCTGTAAATCTGGCAGATTGAATTTTCCCCATGGCCAAATAAATAAAGTCTTTCTGCACCACCGGAAAGTAACTGTCGGGAAAGTTCAGAACCAATTGAACCACCGGCCCCAGTGATTAAAACTCTTTTTCCCCGTAAATAATTTAAGCTGTCTTTTAAAGAAATTGTGACGGGTGTGCGGCCCAAAATATCTAAAGGATCAATTTCCCTTGTCTGGATAAAATGTGCTGTACCGTTGATTACCTGACTTATACCTGGAAGAATCTTAATGTGAGTAAAACCATTTTTTTGTAGAATTTCATAAATTTCGCGGATTCTTTCGGTTGGGGCACTTGGAATAGCTATAATTGCTTCGTCATAATCGGAATACTGGAGAATTGAAGCAACACTGTCAATTGGTCCCAGGACAGGGATTGAATCTATTGTCTTTCCTATTAATTTTTTGTCGTCATCAAGAAAGGCATTTACTTTTCCAAAGATTTTTTTTCTTTTGATGTCATCGGCAATTGTCTGTCCGGCAAAACCTGCCCCGATGATATAGATTCTTTTTTCCATTTTATTCCCCAAATTTTGTTTTAACAAAACCCGTCTTTAATTTTATCACAAGCAAAATATTTTCACAATTAAACATTAAAGTAAAGATTGTAGAAGAGATAAAGAATAGGGCAGAAAAAAAAGAAAAAATCTCTAAACTCATTCTTTTAATTCTCCGATGTAGATAATGATAGGGTTATATACCAAATTGAGGTTTATATGGGGAATCTTAAAAAAATTATTAGTGTAATGATTTTCTTACTTGCAGCTTCTTTTATATTTGCAAGACAGTTATGTATTCAGGTTGTACAACATGATTTTGCATCTGAAAGTGTAACTGAACAATCATTGGCTATAGAAGATGAATTATTAAATGTCTTTTTTGAAAAAGGATTTATAGTTACTAATTCACCTACTGTGGTTTTTGAAAATGAAGAAAAAAGTGAATCGATTTTTAAACAAGGTTTAAGTGATGCATTCTTTGGTTATTCTGATTATTTTATCCAGGTGAATGTTTTTTACGAGAACAGAGCTAATTCAACTGCCGAGATAGCAAATATTGAAAAAATCGACTGGTCTTTGACCGAGGCTAAAACCGGAGTGAGAATATACAATAATACACTAAAAGGATTTAATCCTATAAATAAAAAAAATGATATGCAAAAGGTAACTTCTAGTCTAACTAATGAAATAGACAAAGCCTTAAGTTCAAATAAAGCTTAGATTCTTGAGGATGGGTAGGGATATGAAAAATAAATTGTTAAAATTATTTTCAAAATTAGTATTTGTAGTGGCAGGATGTCTTCTTTTATCATCTTTCAGTCCTTCTTTAGACGGAAGAGCTGTTGTTGTTGATGAAGGAGTATTCCCAGAAGGATTATTTGCTAAAACAGTTGGTTATCTTCCTGGAGATACTATTTCTGTGACAAATGTTGCAGGGGATAAAAGAGTTGATTTACTGGTAATTGGAGCCTTGGATGCTTCGGAAGGAGTTGCAATTATGCTTTCTCCAGAAGCCGCAAAAGAAATTGGAATTGAAAAAGGCTCAAATGTAATTGTTAAAATTACAAAAAGAAATGGCCAGGAAGACAGACAAAATGGCACTGCTGCTGTAATTCAGGCAGATTCAAATCAGGTGGCTGAAAATACTCAGGAAGAAGCAAAAGCAGATCAGCCTGAAGAAAGCATTGAAAGCCCTGTAGAAGAAGTTGCTGAAGAGCCTGTAGAAGAAGTTGCAGAAAGCCCAGCTGATGAAGTTACAGAAAATCCTGTAGAAGAGAATGTTGAAAACCCTGCTGAAGAAAATAAGGAAGTAATAGAAGAAAGCCCAGTTCAAGTTGAAGAGGAAAACCCAATTGTAGAAGAAAGTCCTGAACAAGAAGAACCTTTAACTTATAAAGAAGAAAGTCCTCTTGAAAGTGAAGAAGAATATATTCCTGAAGAAGAAACAATTGAAGAAGTTCCAGAAGAAATTGCTCAAGAAGAACCTGTAGAAGAAACTGTTGAAGAGCCAGTAGAAGAAGCAATCGAAGAATATGTTGAACCTGTAGAAGAAGAATTGCCACCTGTAGAAGAGACTGTCCCAGAAGAAGAAAAAACTGAGGAAATTGAAAGTCCTGCCCAGGAAGAAGTTGCAGAAGAGCCAATGGAAGAAGTTCTTGATGAAGAACTTTCAGAAGAAGTAGAAGCCAGCCCAGAAGATTTCTATCAGGAAGAAGAAGAAAAACCTCTTGAAGAAGAAAGCCCAGAAGAAGATTTATCAGAAGCTGTAGAAGTTGATGATGAATTCTACGAAGAAGAAGCTCCACTTGAAGAAGAAAGTCCAGAAAGTGAAGAAGAAAGCGAAAGTATCCCAGAAGAAAGAGAAGATACTGAAGCTGAAGAAGAAGTTGAATATCAGCCTGAATATGAAAAATTAGAAGATGAAAATCTTGAACCTTTGACAGAAGACTTAGAAGAAGGCGAAGAAGTTGAAGAAAATACCCAACCTGAAGTTGAAGAAGATATAGTTGAAGAAAATCCAGAAGTTGAGGAAGAAGAGGAAGAAGAATCTGAAGAAGTAATTCCAGACCAGCTTGAAGATTTAGATCAGCCTTCAGAAATGAATGAACCAGAGGTTGAAGATGAAGAATATGTTCTTGATGATTTTGATGGTTTAGATGAAGTAGTAGAAGAAGCTCCTGTAGAAGAAATCGAAGAAGAAGCCGCTGAAAGTGAAGAAATGGATGAATCTGTTTTGGAAGAAGAAAGCGAAGAATTTGTAGATGAAAGTCCACTTGAAGAAGCTCCTGTTGAAGAAGCCGAAGAACTTGGAGAAAGCGTAGAAGAGGAAGAATTAGAAGAACTTGAAGAAAGTCCAGAAGAATTAGCTGAAGATGAAGAAGAATACGAAGCAATTGTTCTTGTTCCTGCAGAAGCTTATCCTCCAGAGGTTGAAGAAGAAGTTGAAACAGTTGATGAATTAGCAGAAACATTACCTCAAGTAGAATCAAGTGAAGAAGTTTCTGAAGTTCAAGAAGTTGTAGAAAGCCCAGAAGTTAATGTAAATGTAGAAGTAAAGGTTGAAAATGCTCTTACAGAAAATCCTGCAGAAGAAAAAACTGTAGAAAGTGGTGAAAAAGCCTACGACAAATACATTGTTCCAAGCTTAAAAGATTTACAGTCTGAAAGATATTATATCCAGATTGCAGTATTGAATGATGATGCAAATATTCAGGATATTCTTGATAGATTTGCAAAAAATTATCCAATTACAATTGTTCCATCTTCAAATGGAAAATCAAAGATGGTACTTGTAGGCCCAGTAACAATGGATGAATATCAGGTTGTACTTGAACGTTTCAAGGCCTACGGATTTAAAGATTCTTTCTTACGCAAAATTAAGTAAGGGAAAATCTGTAAATATATAAATACCTTTCCTAAATAATCCCCTTTGATGTTATAATTAAAATATCAAAGGGGATTTTTTTATGAAAAAAATTGTTTTTATAGCGCTTATCTTGTTGGCTGGAATATTGACTTCTTGTGCAAGTATTCCAAGTAAAGTAAAACCTGGTGATACTCTGGTGGTTGGGAAAATGGAAGTTAAAGCCCATGATTATAAGTATTCAGAAAGAACTGGAATTGATCTAAATGCTACCTACACTTATAACATTGAAATTACAATAAAAGACATAATCAGCGGAAAAGAATTTCCAGTTATGACAAATGAAGATGGATTTTTCTTTGTAAAGGGATTAAAAGCTCATACTCCTTATGCTATTTCAAAAGTTATGGTTACTGCCTATAGCATGAGTGGCTGGTATACAACTTTTGGGGTTACTTTAAATACTCCTCCAGAATTTGTGCCTTATGATAATCAGGTTGTAAATATTGGTGCTACTTATTTTGATGCAGATGGTAGTAAATCTTATTGGACTAGTCAGACAAGTAATCATTATCTTGTAAAAGAATATTTTGAAGAGCTTTCTGAAGGTTCTGAATGGGCCAGTAAGAATATAGTAGACTGGAAATTTAATTATTAATGTGTTCCAGATAAAAATCTCTCTTTATTGAGAGAAATTCCTTTAATCTTTTTAACATCATAAAAAGCTGAGCCCTGTCTTCGAATTCTTTTCTTTCTACCGGCAGGGCTGTTTTTTTCATTCCTTCCTGTATAATTTTTAATTCTTCTATTAAATTTCCAACATCATTGTTTTTATCATATTCAAGAGAAATTTTTTCAAAAAATTCAGAAACTGTTTTAGCGGTAGAGGGAACAGTTTTTATTTCATTTAAGATTTTATAGATTTCAAAAAGGACGTTTTTCTGTTTTTTACGCATTAGAATGTATTCCCGGTCAAAAATATCATTTTTTCTAAATTGGTTATTGTAATTTTCTTCGGCAATTTTTTCTGCCTGGAAGATTGCCTGGTCCAATTTAGTAAAACATTGTCCGTCATAATCCTGAAGATTTTGATCTAATATTCTTAAAGACATTCTGTGTAAAATATTTTTTATCTGGTCGTCGCAGGTATTTTTTAATTCTTCAATGTAGGCCCTGTTTTTACGAAGAAAAAGATTCATTATTATTCCCATTCCAACGCCAATAATAAAAAGTAGAAATTCATTTTTTAATTCGTAAAAGCCCATCTTGCCATATGACAGAAAATGAGAAATCAGAACAGAATCCATTGCCATGGCAGAATAAAATTCAAAAAACTGGCAGATTGCTACAAAAATAATTATATAGACAAAAAAGGCATAATTATTAAAGCCAATAAAATTGTAAGTGGTAAAGGAAATAAGAATTGCAAGAATAAAAGCATAAAATCTTGAGAGAGCAGTTTTAAGAGTTTCTTTTTTAGTTGGCTGAACGGAAAGAATTGCAACAATACCAGCGGAAATAGCAAAATCCAGTTTGAGTAATAAGGCAATTAAAATGGAAGAAATTGCAGCAATTATGATTTTAAGTCCGTAGATTATTTTTGGTCTAATAGATTTATTCATCCTCAAGATTATAGCATGCTTTGACTTTCTTTTTGATTAAGTTAAATAAAAAAAACTGTTTAAGATAATATTTTCTTAAACAGTTTTTAATCAGTAAAGTCGATTTGAGCAGAAATTAGTCGATTGTGTAAACCCAACCTTCTGGAGCTGGAAGTCTACCCATCTGGATTCCTGTTAAAGTATCGTAAAGTTCTTTAATCTTAGGACCCATTTCGTTTTTACCTTCGTTGTAGATAATTTCCTGTCCGTGATCATCAATCTGACCAACAGGAGAAATAACAGCTGCAGTACCGCAAAGTCCACATTCAGCAAAATCTTTAAGTTCTTCTTTAGCGATCTGTCTTTCTTCAACTTCCATGTGTAAATATTCTTTTGCAACAATAACTAAAGAACGTCTAGTTACAGAAGGAAGAATAGAATTAGATTTTGGAGTTACCAATTTTCCGTCTTTAGTGATAAAAATAAGGTTTGCTCCACCTGTTTCTTCAAGATATTTATGACTTGCAGGATCAAGGTAAATATTTTCTGCATAACCTGCATTATGGGCATCAACAATATTGTGAAGTGACATAGCATAGTTTAAACCAGCCTTAATATCACCAGTACCATGAGGTGCAGCACGGTCTAAATCAGAAATACGTACTTTAATAGGTTTTGCTCCGCCCTTAAAATATGGTCCAACAGGAGTTACAAGAATTCTAAACTGATATTCATCAGCAGGTTTTACACCAATAACTGAATTAATACCAAACATAAATGGACGAATATATAAAGTAGCTCCAGTTCCGTATGGAGGAACCCAGTCTTTATTTGCTTCAATAGTTTTAAGAACTGCTTCAATAAAGCGTTCTTTTGGGAAAACAGGCATTTCAAGACGTCTACAAGAATTTTCCATTCTTTCTGCATTTAAATCAGGACGGAATGTAACGATATCACCATGTTCTGTTGTATAAGCCTTAAGTCCTTCAAAACAAGTTTGAGCATATTGAAGAACACAAGCACATTCAGACATTTTAATTGTGTGATCCTTTGTAAGTTTACCTTCATCCCATTTACCATCTTTCCAGTTTGCTACAAAACTCTTAGAAGTTTTCATGTAAGCAAAAGATAAATTACCCCAATCAATATTCTTCTTTCCCATAGTATCCTCGGTGTGAAAATTTAATCTCACTAAATTTATTTAATTTAATTAAAGTTAGTATAAAACTAATTATTTAAATAGTAAAGTCTTTAACTTTTTAATTCAAGAATAAAAAAAACAAAATAAATTATTAATTAAAAGGAAATAGAAGTAAGGTTTCCCATATTAGAAATAATATTTTCGTCGGTGATTTCAATTCTTACAGTTTCAGAATTATTATCTTTACAAAGATAAATTCCATTTGGCGGAATAACCTGATTTATTTTTTTGATAGGGTAATAATATTTATTATCAATTATTTCAAAATCTTTAATATCTTTTAGATCAATCTGATAGGGACGTTTTAATAATTCTTCTACAGTTGAAAAAAAGCCCTTTAAAACCATACTGCGAATAAAGGAAGAAGATACTCTTTCTTCTTCATCACTACCTTCGCGGTAATACACAGGACTAAGGAA
Organism: Treponema sp.; assembly: GCA_024682655.1. Taxonomy (GTDB): domain Bacteria; phylum Spirochaetota; class Spirochaetia; order Treponematales; family Treponemataceae; genus Treponema_D. The sequence continues at coordinate 5,884 of JAIKYZ010000071.1, read as the reverse complement.
AATAGTTTCAATATTATTTTTTTCTGCAAAGTATCTGATTGCCTGAGTATCGGTAGCACCCTTGTAGCCGCATCTAAAATCAACACCTTCGGCAATAATTTGCAGGTTGCAGGCGTTTACCAGAATGTTAAAAAAATCAGTTCCTAAGAGTGAAGCAAAGGTATCATCAAAATCTACAATAATAACAAATTCAATACCAATCTGTTCAAAAAGCTTAAGTCTTTGGTCCAGGGTAGAAAGGTCCCCCTGATAGTCACCGCTGTGTTTGATACTTGGTAAAGGTCTCTTAAAAGTAACAAGACCAGGGCGGATGTTTTCTATATTGCATTTTTCGACTAATTCAGAAATAAGCTGACGATGGCCTAAGTGAAGTCCATCAAAACTGCCGACAGATATTCCGCAGCCCTTATCAAAAAATGAATTTTGGATTCCAGTATTTAAAAAGTTTTGAACATCATTCCAAGTAAAAATTTCCATGACTTTATTATAGTAGATTTTGATAAATAAAAAAACTGATAGTTTAAATGTTGAATGATTTTTTATTTACTGGGAATATTTTATTTTTTCAGTAAATCTCAACAATTGTTTATTTCAAGAAATCTCAAAAAAATAAAGTACTTCCGCTAACGCGTCTATAAAAGTGCCATCGAGTCTTTCCTAGTAGAAAGTTCCTGCGTTTTGCATTCGCAAAGCCTCGGAACTTTCTGCTATGCCTTCGGCAAAGTCTCGGAGCACTTTTTAGCCGCTTCCGCTCGCGTACTTTATTTTTTTTATTTACCGGGAATAATTGATTTTCCAGTAAATCTCAACAATTGCATATTCCAAGAAATCTTAAAAAAAATAAAATACTTCCGCTAACGCGTCTATAAAAGTGCCATCGAGCCTTTCGGGGTAGAAAGTTTTTCTCCTTCTGCCTGTTGATTAAAGCTTCTTCTTTCATTAAAATTAAAGTTAGTCTGTAGTTACGTTAATTTTGTGATTACTTCCCAGAAACCCGGGATTTGACCTGCAAAGTTTTCGCTTATTCAGATATTAATTTATTTTTTAAGGGGTTCCAAAATGGCACTTACAAAAGAAACAACAGCCGCTACAATTAAAAAGTACGGTGCAAAAGAAAACGATACTGGAAGTGTAAAAGTTCAGATCGCTTTACTTACACAGCGTGTTCAGCAGTTAACAGAACACTCAAAAGCATTCCCAAAAGATGCTTCTGGAAAACGTGCTCTTCTTAAAGTTGTAGGACAGCGCCGTAAGATGCTCAAATATTTTGAACGCACAGACCTTGAAGGTTACCGTGCATTCATTAAAGAGCTCGGACTTCGTAAGTAGTTCGCTTTTCCGTTTTATTTTACGGAATGCAAAATCCCGCCGGTTTTTACTGTGTGGGATTTTTTTTTACTCTTCCAATTTTTTCTGGGCCAGCATATTTTCTATGTCCCTCTGGGCATCTTCCAGCCCCCATCTGACTAGTTTTCCTTTATTTATGATTAAATCAAGTTCACGTCCTAAAATTGTATAAAAATCGGTCCATTCTTTCATAACCGGTCTGTAGATTCCACCTTCCAGGGCCTTACAAACGGCTTTATATTGTGGAAACTTCTTTAATATTTCTTCATCCTTTAAACTAGAATATCTGCAGGGAACTCCGCCATTTATAACTGTACTTTTTTGTACGTCTTTATCCATTAAATATGCAAGTAACTTGATTGCATATTCTTTTTTACTGCTGTTTGCAGGTATTCCTATTGTCCATATTCCATAGATATTTGAATTGTAAGCAGGTCTGTCTTCCCTGTATTTTCCTGTAAAAGCTAAATAATCCATTGAGGAATTTCTTGTTGGGGTGTACCAGCCAGGCCAGGCAACTCCCATTGTTGCCGATTTATTTGCGATTGCGGCTATTAAATCTTCTTTTGGAGCGGCTCTTCCGGTTTCTACAAGATCCTTATACATATATACAGCTTCTATAAATTCATTTTGATTTATTGTTGGATTATTATTTTCGTCTACAACCCATGTTCCTCGGGAACACAAAATAGGAAGAAAATCTACTACAAGATTATTTGCTGTATCTCCTCTGTAAATGAATCCTAAATTGTGGCGCTTTTTTTGAAATCTACAGATTTTTAGTAAATCTTCCAGGGAATCTATTTGATCTACTGTATAACCTGCTTCTTTAACCATTATTTTATTGTAGAGTAGTACCGTTACGTTTCCGTAATAAGGGGCAAGATATAATCCATCCTTTGCGTAACAGATAGTTTTTGTAGCGGGAATAATATCATCATCAAGCTGGTAACCTAAAGAGGATAATTCTGTTAATACTCCCTTTGCTGTGTATTCTGCCATCCAGGAGCCGTCTACCATACAAAAATCATATTTTCCTTCTTGATTTTCTGCATCTTTTTCTACAAAGTCATAAAGATCTTTTTCGCTTAATTCTTCAACCTGGCAAAGAACATTATTTTGAACTTCAAATTCCAAGAGACAGGATTTTATTACCTGGGCATATGTACCAGCCCTGACTGCAAGTCTTAAAGTTTCTGTGGGATTTTTAGGTCTTTCGACTTTCTTTTTACAGGAAAGATTTGTAATTATTAAAAGAGATAAAAAAATTATAAAAAGTGACTGCCTTAATCTGCTCGTAAAATTTCTATTATTTTTCATAAACTTCAAACTCTCATATTTGCTTTTTAATCAACGGAAGTGTTCTAACTGATAACATTCCATCTTTTTTTCTACATCTTCTTTACAACTTTCTATTCTGCTGATTGGAATTGTACAAAAAATATCTACAATTTCTTTATCAAGCTGACTTCCACTTACCAGTTTTAATTCACTTATTGCGCTTTCGTAAGGAATTGCGGCCTTGTAAGAACGATTCATTGTAAGGGCTGAATAAGTATCTGCCACCGCTAATATTCTTGAAGCGTAGGGAATCTGGTCTTGAGACAGTTTATAATAACCACTTCCATCAACTCTTTCGTGATGATATTTAATCCACTCTCTAATAATTTCAAAGGAAGGTATAGATTCCAGAATTTTAGTTCCAATTTCAGGATGTCTTCGAATTAATGCCCACTCATCTTCTGTCAATTTTCCGTCTTTATCTATAATTTCCCGGGGAATTCCAAGTTTCCCTATATCAAGAAGAAGGGCAGCGTACTGTAAATTATAGGGATTGATTTTTTGTTTTTTATCCCAGGGCAAAAATTCATAAATCAACATGGAAAGTTCTTTTACATGAATTGAATGACCGTCCAGATTCTGATCTCCAGCTTCTATAATTCCTTCAATACATTCAAGAAGATTCATCATACTATCCTGAATACCAGCAACCTGAGAATAATTCCACAGATGAGAAATTGTTAAAATCAGTGAAAAACAAAATAAAGAAGAGCCAAAATAAAGAGAAAGATTATCATCTGTAAAAAAATATGATGAAAAGATTATTGCCAGAAGCAAGAGAAAAAGAATAAATACTGTACCAATACTTTTCTTTCCCCTGATTTTAATCATTATACTTCGGCGAATAAAATTATTGTAAAGTAATAAGGAAAAATCAAATATATCTAAAAGAATTCCTACAATAAGAAGATTTCTCGAAAGATTTATAGCTTCGTATAGTTGCATAATATTCTCCTATCCCATGTAAATCTGATTTTTGCCAGAACGTTTAGAAACATAAAGGGCGTCATCAGCTTTTTTGTAGGCAATATCGATATCTTTATTTTCACATGTAATTCTTGTAATTCCAATGGAAGCCTGTATTCCCTTTAATTCATCGATATTAACTTTATTCAGATTATCAAGAATCACTTTTACTCTATTTTTAGCATCATTGTCATCCAGACAATCTTTTAAAAGAATTATAAATTCATCTCCACCAAGTCTTCCTGCAAGGCTATTATTTGAATCAAGCTGCCAGTCTGGAAAATCTTTTGAAACTGGTGAATCAAAATTAAGGGCCTGTATGATTGTTTTTCCTGTAATTTGAATTGCCTTGTCCCCAATCTGATGTCCAAGTTTATCGTTTATTTCTTTAAATCCATCTAAATCTATAAGGCATAGGGCCATATATTCATCATCATTTTTTCTTAAGACCTGGGCTGCAACCGAAAAGAATTTTCCTCTATTTAATAAACCTGTAAGTGCATCAAAGGAACTTTTAATTTCCAGTTCTTTTTGAATCTGAAGGTCATGCTGATATAATACAAACTGATGAATTCTTGTTCTTTGGAAAGTGTAGTGCAGGGCTATAGAAAGGGTATAAACAATTATCAGATTGTAGGTATCGTTATAGGCAATGGAAAAGGTTTTATAAAGGTATGAAGAAAGTATAAAAAATCCACTGTAAATCGTATCAATTATTAACATTAAAAACATCTTAGTTATATAAGAAAGCGAAGTAATTGCAAAAATTATAAGAAAAATTGAGGCCGGCATATAAGGTTGTGCCACAGAAGATAAAATGCCAAAACCGAACATTATTGTTAGGCTAAAAACCAGACTGAAGCTATTATATTTTTCTATAAGATTTGGAAAGAAAATCAAAAAGACTTCAAAAGCCAGGGCAATTATAAAAAATAAAATGTAAAATAAAACTCTTTCCTGATTAAGTCCAAAAATATTTAGGGCAGAGAAAATGGCATAAAAAAAGTTAACCAGTACAAACCAGGTGTTTAAAATTTTTATGTGTTTTCGGTTTGTAGTACGAATAAAATTGCGACAGTCTGTGTAAGTTTTTTTGTCATAGCCATAATAATTTATACTTGTAAACATAATCTTGTTTATTATAAATGATTTATTTGAATGGTGAATAATTGTGAGGTATTATAACTTTTTTTTATAGAGAATGTAAAAATTTACTTGGCTTAAACTTCCATTGAATATTATTTTGTAATGCTCTAAAATTATCTATATTAACAATTTGAATATTAGTTAAACTAATAAAATATAAAAAACATGCATCGGATGTAGTGATGTATGTAGGAGAAAATTAATGTCAGTAGAAAGAGTTACTTACCGACTTGGAGATGCTGATCTTATCCTTGAAACTGGAAAGATTGGTAAACAGGCTAATGGTTGCGTTTACGCTCAGTGGGGCGGCGCTGCTATTATTGCAACAATTTGTGCTTCTTCTGCAGTTACAGAAGGTCAGGATTTTGTTCCTGTTACAGTTGAGTACAACGAAAAATTTTATGCTGCAGGAAAGATTCCAGGCGGTTTTGTAAAACGTGAAGGTCGTCCAAAGGATAAAGAAATCTTGGTTTCTCGTCTTATCGACCGTCCAATGCGTCCACTTTTTGAACCTTCATTTGGTCATGAATTACAGATTGTTCCAACTTGTGTTTCTTGTGATGGTGTTCATACTCAGGATATTCTTGCTGTTATTGCGGCCTCTGCTGCAACTTGTATTTCAGATATTCCATTCCACGGTCCAGTTGCCGCTTGTCGTGTTGGATATTTGAACGGAGAATACATCATCAACCCAACTTTCGAACAGATTGAAAAGGGTGACCTTGAAATCGTTGTTGCCGGTACTAAAGACGGCTTTACAATGGTAGAAGGTGGTGCTAACGAAGTTTCTGAAGAATTAATGCTTGGTGCTTTGGAAAAGGCCCAGGGCTTTATCACAGATATGTGTCTCTTGCAGGAAGAACTTGTTAAGAAGGCTGGAAAGGAAAAACTTCCTCTTAATCCTCTTGATGTTACACTCGAAAATGCAGAAGCCCTCGAAGCTGAAGCAACTCCACTTTTGAAGGAAGCTTGTTTTAAGGACAGCAAAATCAGTCGTGGTATTGCAATTTCTAAAACTATTAAAGAGCTTGCAGAAAAACATAAGGAACAGCTGGAAGATCCAGTTCAGCAGAAGCTCTTTGCA
>JAIKYZ010000056.1 GCA_024682655.1 Treponema sp. | reverse complement strand
TGCGTTTTGGAAACAGAGTATCTTATGATATTGTAACTATGTGTGATGTTACAAATCTGGATATTCTTCCACTTTTGATTCAGCCTATTGTTGAAAATTCTTTTTCACATGGATTAGAAGATAAGGTTTCCGGCGGTTTTATCTACATTGTAATATCTTCTGAAAAAGTAAATAATCAAGACCGTATTACAATTTCAGTAAAAGACAACGGAAATGGAATTAGTGAAGAAAAATTAGAAGAAATAAGGTATAAATTAATTAACTATAAAAAAGAAGATTCATCCAATTCTATTGGGTTAATTAATGTACAATCTAGAATTAAAATGTATTACGGACCAGAGTTTGGAATAACAATTAATAGTGATGTAGGTGAGGGTACCGAAGTTATAATTAATATTTAGCAGGTGAAATATGGAATTGTTAAAACTTTTAATTGCCGATGATGAAGAAAATATTAGAAATGGTTTGAAATGTATTTTGGACTGGCAAGCTCTTGGCTATAAATTTTGTGGCGAAGCTTCTAACGGAAAAGATACTATTAATCAGATTATTGATCTTAAGCCTGATCTGGTAATTCTTGATATAAAAATGCCGGGATTAACTGGAATTGAAGTAATTTCTCAAACTAAAAGCTATTTCCAAAAACATAATATGGATATGCCTGCTTTTTTAATTCTTTCTGGTTATTCTGAATTTGAATATGCTCAAAAAACAATAAATCTTGGGGCCAAGGCCTATTTATTAAAACCTGTAGATGAAGATCAATTACAGGAAAAGGTACTTTCAATAGCCAAAGAAATAAATGAACATAAAATAATGACCGATTCCTATAAAAATACAGAGTTGATTTCTTTAAGGGATTATCTGTTAAGAATTGTACAAAACGAAGAAGTAAATCCTGATGAACTTGCAAAGATTTCCTTTTTTGATAATTTACAGGAATCTTTTTACCAGGTTGCCATTTTCTTTAAAAATTATTGTCCAGACTATGATTCAAAAGAATTTAAACTTTCCTTTGAAAATTATTTTTCATTCTTTAATTATCAGACTCTAAAAACAAATGACAAAATAATCATTATATTTAAAACAAATAATGAACCTGCTATAAAAAACTGTCTGGAAAGAGCTTCAAAATTAAGCAACAAAACTTTTATTTCACTGGGTAAATCAGGACAGGGAATTGAAGGCATAAAAGCTTCCTACAAAGAAGCCCTTGATTTAGAAAGATATTTATTTTTTATGTCAGATTATCCCTATATTTCAACGGATATTATTCCAGAAAGTGGAGATTCTATTCAAAATAAAGAAAGCCTCGATAAAATCATTAATAATTTGATTTTCTGTATTGAAACTTACGATAAAAAGCAGCTTGAAGCAAAAGAAATGGAGTTTGATTCCTATCTTTCTTCAATAAAAGATAGTTCTAAAGATATCAAAAAATATTTTATCTACCTTATAATTGAATTAAGAAATAAATTAAGTTCAAAATATCCCGAAAGAGATATTAGCGACGGCGAAAGTTACGAAATTGTTCCTAAATTCCTCGAAATGACTTCTTACAAAGACAGTTTCCAATATTTTAAGATGATTTTAAACAATTTTATAGAAAACTTTAATTTTAACACTTCTGATTCTGTAATTGTAAAAGTAATTGCCTATATCAAATCAAATTATTCAGAAGATTTAAAACTTGAAACTTTAGGTGATATGTTTAACTGTAACAGCGCTTATCTTGGAAAAAAATTCAAAAAATATACGGGTCTTCAGTTTAATACTTATCTTGATAATTTAAGAATTGAAGAAGCAAAAAATAAAATACAAAATACCGATTTAAAGATTTATCAGATTTCAAAGCTGGTCGGATATGCTAATACCGATTATTTCTTTATGAAATTCAAAAAAAATACAGGCTATACTCCAAAAGAATATAAAAAAATACTAGAAAACCAGAGCCAGAACGATGAAAACTAAGATTTTTTTACTTTTAATAATTTCCCTTTCCCTTTTTTCCTGTAAAAAGAGCCAAAAGGCTGAGAAAAAAGAATTAAGAGAATTTACATTTTTTTCTTCAGATTTAAATGAACCACTTTTTTTTGATGACCCTATTGCCCAGGAAATAAGTA
>JAIKYZ010000030.1 GCA_024682655.1 Treponema sp. | reverse complement strand
TAATTTTAAAATAATATTGGCTTTATAAAAGATTGTAAGTTATAATATTAATGTTGAGAGAGAGAACTAAGATAGTTGATTTTTAATAACTTGCCCGAGTCTTATTTTCCCTTCACAATGCTCACGTTTTTTAATACTTAGAGTTATTAAACCCTTTAGAAGTGAGTAAATTATAGCCTGTCTAAGCGAAGAGTTTACCTCCTCTCTGACTTGAGACAGGCTTTTTTTTATTTAAATAATTTCTATTACTTTCCTGCTCTATTAAAATTAATCAAACAACCTGCAAGAATAATTTTTCTTTCGTCGTCTGTTAAATCTCCAAGAGAAAGAAGGAATTCATTTATGCTTCCGTCTTTTTTGATTGCATAAGCAGTAATTTCTGGTAATTTTTCTGCAATCATTTTCTTAACTCCAGGGAGGAAAATATAGTCATCATTTGCAAAAGGTAGATTTTTATCTCCCTCTTTATAAAGGAATGGTAACATACCCCAGTTGATAAGATTTGAACGGTAGCGTTTAGTAGCATATTCATTTGCAATATTAGCCCAGCCGCCTAAAACTTTCTGACAAGAAGCAGCCTGTTCACGAGCAGAACCATCACCTGGTTTTACAGCAAAAATTGTAGAACCAATTCCTGTATTTTGAGCAGAAATCTCAGGGAATTTTGCTGAAATAGCTTTAACTGCCTTTACAATTTCTTCAGATAAATTTTCTAAAGGCTGATTATTTTCGCGTTTTTCTTCTTCCTGGCGTACTTCTTTTGCACGTCCTACATAAGCAGGATCTTTTCGGCTAAGAGTAAATTCGGCAAGGCCCAGTGGATTTGAACGGTAAGATGAAGTTTCGCCCGAAGGGATTAATTCATCTGTTGTAGTTACAGGGTCATGAATTTCAGAAACTACTTTTAATAAAAGATTATCTGTAAGAGCGGTCATCTTTGGCCAGTCTTTAATATTTGGTCCAAACTGAATTTCAACTTCTGGATGAGCAATTCCCTTTGAATCATAAACACGCTTTTCGTAAATTGATTTATCAAAGAAATATTTTTTACCAGAGAATTCAGTATCATATTCTGTAGCAGGAGTAAGGAATCCTTTATTTGCGGCAGTTGCGGCGATTGAACGGGCATCCATAAGGGCAACAGAAGCAAGCTGTCCATTTTGAATCTTTGAACCTTCACGATTAGGGAAGTTACGAGTTGAATGACGAATTGAAAGAGCGCCATTTGCAGGAGTATCTCCAGCCCCGAAACAAGGTCCACAGAAGGCAGTTTTAACAATAGCCCCGGCATCAATTAAAGCAGAGAAAGCTCCATTTTCCATAAGAGCCTTGTAAACCGGCATAGAAGCAGGATAAACATCAAGAAGGAATTTTCCATTTCCAGAATCTTTACCCTTTAAGATATCAGCGGCGGCACAAATATTTTCGTAACCACCACCAGCACAACCGGCAATTACACCCTGATCAATATAAAGTTTTCCGTCAATTACTTTATTTTTAAGAGTGAAGTTAACTTTATCGCCAAAAGATACTTTTGCACGTTTTTCAGTTTCTTCAAGAAGATCCATAAGATTTGCATTAACTTCATCAATTGTATAAGCACAAGAAGGATGGAATGGAAGAGCAATCATTGGGCGGATTTCGTCAAGATTGATTTCGATAGCGCCGTCATAATAAGCACCTTCTCCAGGATTCATTTCTTTATAAGCCTCTGGACGGTAATGAGTAGCATACCACTCTTCAATCTTAGAATCAGTTTTCCAAATTGAAGAAAGACAGGTTGTTTCTGTAGTCATTACATCAACTCCAATACGGAAGTCAGCAGAAAGTTTATCAACACCTGGTCCTATAAATTCCATTACCTTATTTTTTACATAGCCGTTATTAAATACAGCTTTAATAATTGCAAGTGCCAGGTCCTGAGGTCCAACTCCTGGATTAATATTTCCTGTAAGATAAATTGCAACAACGCCAGGGTAAGCAACATCATAAGTCTTACTCAAAAGCTGTTTTGCTAATTCTCCACCGCCTTCACCAATGGCCATAGTACCTAAAGCCCCGTAGCGGGTATGGCTGTCCGAACCTAAAATCATTGCTCCACATTCTGCAAGCATTTCGCGGGCAAACTGATGAATTACAGCCTGATGAGGAGGAACATAAATTCCACCGTATTTTTGAGCACAAGTAAGACCAAACATATGGTCATCGTCGTTGATTGTACCACCAACAGCACACAAAGAATTATGACAGTTAGTTAAAACATAAGGGAGTGGGAACTTTTCCATACCAGAGGCACGGGCTGTCTGAATAATTCCAACATAAGTAATATCATGTGATGTAATTTTATCAAATTTGATTTTTAGATTTTTATCATCAGAAGAAGTATTATGCTTCTGTAAAATCGAGTATGCCAAAGTCTTTTTGGCAGCTTCAGCCTGATTTACGCCAGGGGCTGATTCAACAAGTTTTCCATTTACCAGGTATGCACCTTTATCCCAAAGTTTCACTTTATTGCTCCTAAAAATTAATGACTTAATTTACCATATTTTACAGATTTTTCATATATTAATTATTATAAAGATTTATCCTTTTCTTAACATTTTCCTATGTTTTTTTTACAATCTTTCCTTTATAATCTGACACATTATGAAGAAATTTTTATTAACTTTATTAATGATTAGTTCTATTGGATTCCTATTTGCTCAGGAAGTTGAAGAAGTTTCAGTTTCTGACGATAGCGAAGTTGTTGAAGTAAATGAAACAAGTTCAGAAGAAGCTACACTTGAAAGTGATTCTACTTCTGAAAAGAAAGTAAAAATTGGCGGTGGACTTGTTCCTGGTCTTACAGGATTGGGTTTATGTAATTATTTTATTAAACCAGGTTCTACTTTAGGTGGCCAAGCAAATATTTCTACTGAACACTATAAGGGTGGTCTTGGTACAAGTTTAAGTTTGAATTTTTCAGACAGAACTTTCCTTTCTGCCGATACGAATCATTCATTTACAAGCAGATATTTTGATTTTGCAACTTTTGAAAGTTTTGCTTTTAATTACAAAGAAAAATTTGCTTATGAAGAATTTTACACTGCTTCGGTAGCAAAAGTTAAACCTTTCGCAGAGGATTCTTTCTTAAAATCAATCTACACTACTTTTGAATATGTTGGAGATGATACTTTTAAACCTTTGGCAGTAATGTATGCTTTAGGGCTTGAAACTTATCTTCGCTCAGAAAATGAATCTTATCTTCTTGTTGAACCTTATGTTTTTATCGAAGGTTATGATTTTTCTGATACAAACTTTGGACCTGGACTTGATATCAGATCTTCTTTAATTTTATTCAAACACCTGGGACTTTTACAGAACATTTCAACAAGATATGTTCCTGTAAATTTCAACAGTAACAACGAAAGAACTTCAGCTTTGCACAACGAAGATTATTATAGAGGACCAAGGGCAGAACAAATTGGAGCCGCTCCTCTTATCTTCTCTGGAGCTACAGAAATCTTCTTTGACAGTCCTTACTGGAATATTAATATTTTTAATTTCGTAGAACTTCAGAAAATCCACACTGGTGCTTTTATTGATTATGCCTACAACAACACAATGGCATTTTGTGCAGGTCCTTTCCTAAGATTAAAAGTTTCTATCTTAGGCGGCGGTCCATTCTGGGCAGAATTTGCCGGTGGATATAATCAGGCTTATTCAAAAGGCTTCTTTACTTTTGGAATTAAGACAGTTTACTAAAAATAAATTCTAAAAGTTTAGTTTCAATTTAGATTTCTTTTATATAATCATTGGTTATAAGGAGAGAGGGGCTGAATTGTATTGATTTGGCCTTAAACTATAATTTCAAAATATAAAAGAAGTCGCTATGAAACACTTAAGATTCTTAGGACTTGCAATAGCAGTTCTCCTTACTATTTCTGCAATTACTTCCTGTAAATACGAATTAATTGCAGAACCTACAAAAGACGTAAATTCAAAGAAAAGCGCCGCTGATTACAGCGACAGTATTTTACCACCAGCTTCTATTTCAGCAAGTCAGGGTGGATATAAATCCATTACAATAAGCTGGGAAGAAGTTGCAAACGCAGTAGAATATACTATTTTTTCTGCCACAACTCCCTTTGACGATTTTGAACAAATTGGAGAAACTTCAGATACTCAAGCTACCTTCGAAGTTGATGCAGGAACTACCCTTTATTACACAGTTTGTGCAATAAATTATTATGGTACAGTTTCAGCACAAAGTCAGGTTGCTATGGGTTCTTCACTGGCAACACCAATAATTACAAGTATCGAAAATGACGACTCAGTTTCTTCTTTCAATGTAAAGTGGTGGATGGATAACTGTTCAAGCGGAACCTATCAGGATAATGTAGAATTTAATATTTCAGTTTTTGATGCAAACAAAAAAGCTCTGGACGGCTATAACAAAACAGTTTCTGGCAGCAATAGAACTGTTGATATTACAGGTTTAACAGCCCTTACAGAATATTACTTCCAGGTCGAAGCAAAAATCAAAGATTCAGAACAAAAGTCTGAAGTTAGTGATAAAACTAATGCCCAGACAGCCCACAAGGTAACTCCAGATGCAGTCCTTGATTTTACAGTTTCACAGGGAAGCAGCAAAGAGCAAACTCTTCTTACCTGGAAACTTCCGGAAGGAGTATGGTACAAGGCTTCAATTTTTGAACTTCACCCGGTTTATTTTAAAATTTACAGAAAACTTTCTACTGCCACAGAATATGAATTATTAGATTCAATAGGATGTCTTCCAACTTCAAACTGGACAGAAAAGAAAAATGCAAATCTTCATTTTGATTGCGAAAGTAACAAAGTTTATGATTCAGATGGAAATGAAATAACTTATGTAAGCCTGGTAAAAGATTCAAATGGAATTACTTTAGATTCTCCTTATAAGGCCTATACTTCAAATTCTCTTATTAGCTACAGTGATACAAGTTGCGAAAGAGGAAAACAATACGATTATTACATTCAGTCTTTTACAGACGACACAAGTAAAGAATTAAGCGACGAATCTTCTTTAAGCCAAACTCTACAGGGCTGGAAACTTGCCTCTGCAAATTTCAAACTTACAGATACAATTAATAAAACAGAAGGAACAACAATTGATTCAATTGATTTAGCCTTCTCTAGCAATTTTGAAAATTTTTCTACTACTTATAATTACCTGATTACTCAGACAAAAAAAGATTTAACAGAAGGTGCAGAAAATCAGGAAGAAAAATTCCTTTACTCAACTGATGATTTAACAGCCCTTAATTCTTATACAATTACATTTGATAAACCAAGCGAACAGGCCGGATATTACAGCTACAAACTTTATATTCTTGCCGGCGATTCTACACAAACAAAGCAGATTCCAAGCGAATATCTTGAAGTTATTAATGCAAATAAAACTATTACAGTTATAGATGACGAAAGTAAGATTCCTTCTATCACTAATTTTGCCGTAAAAGATGGATATAAAGATAAATTCTCAATTTCCTGGGATAAAGTTGAAGGAGATTCAATAGAATATATAATCAGCTATATTCCTGTTATTGATGGAATTGAAGACAGTTTAAATCCTGTAGAAAATACTTTAACTGCAAGTGATTACACAGAAGAAAATGGAAAAATTACTTACAATCAGGCAGCAGAATCTGGAGATTGCAGAAAATATTCTCTTACCGTAAAAAAAGATGGAATATTAATTCAGTCAAGTTTAGATCAGACTTTCTACACTCTTGGAACTGCCCAGCCAATTTTTACAGACTACGATTATTCAAGTATCACTGTAAGCTGGAAAGAAGTTCAGATGGCAAAAGCCGGCCCAGAAAATTATAGTATTTCGGCCCTTTACAGTGACGATTCAGAAAATCAACTTTCAAACCAGGAAAATACTAAAATCACTTACGACATTGACAGTGGACTTTACTCTTGTGTAATTACAAATCCAGCAGGTTACGATGATCCAAGTATTTCTGGAAAAGATATCAACTTTACAATCACCGCAAATAGCCAGACCACAGAAGATTCTACAAATGGAAGTAAAATTGTTAGAACTCTGGGACCTGCCCTTATTGAAAGCTCTGTAAATTCAACTCCAAACAAAGATTATATGACTTTTACCTGGAATGCCGTTGAAGGAGCAGAAAAATATCTTATTTACAGACTTTCTTATTCAGATAACAATGCAAGTAATATTAATGCCAGCGATGCCTTTGCGGTAAAAGCCAGCAGTCTTGATATTGTAGAATACAATTCACAGGATTTGACTGGAAGAACAACTTGTACAAAAGACACAGATTCTTCTGGAAACACAATCTTTACTCTAAAAGATATGCAAAAAGATGCAGAAGAAAATTACGGTTATCAATTAAATCAGGAAAAAATCCAGTGGGGACTTCCTTACGGCTACCTGGTACTTCCATTAAAAGCTGAGGACAGTGCAAAAACCTTTACCTTTACAGATTTTACTAAGTTTAATGAAGAATCCCCTGTAAATTATGGCGATTCCTTTGTAAGCGATAATATCAAGAAAACTTCTACAATCGGATATGGTTTAAATGTTCACGCTGCAAAAGCAGAAAGCGGTTCAAAAATCCATGTTACCTGGGAAAAACCAAACACAATCACTAATTTGCAGCCAACAATTTATAAAATGGCTTTTGATAAAGAAGAAGACCACGATTACGGAAACGTTTGGGAAAAAGTTGCAAATCTTTCTTCTTCTGATTTAGAATACGAGGACACAATTTCTAATGAAAATGCCCACTTGGCCTATGTTTATGCCGTTGAATATGAACCTTCTATTTCTTCAGATTTTGTAAAATCTTACCGGGATAATATTGCCCAGGACGATACAAGTTACACCTTCCCAGATAATGTTACAGAGCCTTCAAACAAGGGTTACCTCTTCTCTATTAAGGGATTATCAGCAAATTCTATTGATACAAGTTCAGACAATGATGATTACTTCCAGGAAAATTTAAGATGGGATTCTTCCTGGGATTTTGAAGAAAGAGCCCTTTGCCCAACCTCTTTTACAGTAGATATGAAAAACAAAAACCTTTCTTCTACAAAAGATTGGATACCCATTGCAACTGTAACAATTGACGCCGAAGGAAAATTCTCTATTTCTGTAATTGATGGACTTGAAAGTGACTGGGATACAACAGTTACAATTAGCGGTGCTAAAAATGGTATTTCTACAAAGCCAACAAGTTTAATTAATGGAAACGCAACAGAAAGTAATGGACTATTAAAAGTTTTAAGAGATACAAAACACTACTACAGCTTAAATATTACAGGAAATGGAAATACAGACCGCCAGGCCGAAGACGAAAGTATTTACGCCTACCGCCAGGTTACAGACACAGAACTTGCAAAATGTGTAAGTGTAATTGTGGCGGATGCAATTTATCAGACTGGTATTCCAACAGAACCGGGTGGATTGAGTGGTGGTAAATATCTAACAAACACCCTAAATGGTTACACAGGAAATATGTATATTGGTTTTTATGGTGGTGGAGTTTCTTTACAACACAAATCTTCATGGGGTTTTGAAAATTCAACCTACACACATAGATTTATAAATGGAGCCTCCTCTGCAAATACAAAAGCATTAATCAGTAATTTTACAATCACCGCAGATAAAACAGATTATGAAGACGGTATAGCTGATAACAAACTCTACCACCTTCCAGCCCTGGACTTAACAATCAGTCACGAATCAGGACTTTCTTCTTACAAAAGAGTTTTAAATTACGAAGTTGGAGAAAGTGGCACATCTACCAAATGGACTCTTACTATAATAGATAAAACAAATAATAATAAGACTCTTGTAAGTATTGACAGTAATGAAAGTAATTTCAAAAACTACTTCCCTTACGATTTAGGAACTGCCCACGCAGAACCAATCACAAGTGTTGACTCAAGTCTTCCAATTTATTCTTCACCATGGTGGAACTAAGGAGAAAATGATGCTTAAAAATAAAATTAAATATTTACTTACCGGCCTTTTGATTAGCTCTGCCCTGATTACAACTTCCTGCTATAACTGGTACGAAAATAAAATCGACATGGACACAGAGTCATTGCAGGTTAATTTAAATGACTTTATGTACGAAGCACCAGAAATTACAGAATTAAGCTGTCCAACTCAAGTTCTTGCTTCCCAGGGCCTTTATTCTGGTGTAATTAAAATCCACTGGAATGCAGTACCTTACGCAAGATCTTACAGAATCGAAAGGGCTGTTATGCAGGCTGACTCAAACGGCCTTTATGCCACTCCAGAAGAGGGAGATTTTTCTGTAATCGAAAAATATGTTTATTCTACAAATTATCAGGATACAGTTCTTTCTAATCCCCTCACAGACAGCGACGAGTATCAGTATAAATATTATTACAGGGTAAGTGCCGAAAATATTAAAGAAGGTTATGACCCAAGCGAATTTACAGATATAAATAATCAAGATACCCAGGGCTTAGGATGGCTTTTAGCACCACCAAAAAACATAGAAGCCTGGAAAGGGAAATCAATAGATTCAATTCAGATTTCCTGGGATTCTGTAGAAAATGCCAGCCAGTATCAGATTTACCGGGGAACTAAGGCAAGTCAGATTGCAATGGTTCTTCTGGACGAAATTAAGGCAAATAATACTAGCTATCTGAACGAAATAGACGAAGACGAAAAAGGTCAGGAATTTTACTATCAGGTTCGTGCCCTCTTAGCAAACGGAGCACTTTCTGCCCCAACAGGCTTTGCTTTAGGCTACTCACTTACTGCAAATGCCCCAGCGGCACCAAATAATGTAAAAGTAACAAACGGTAAAAGCCAGAGCACTGATAACTTAAAGATCACCTGGGACCCTGTAGAAAAAGAAGGTTATACAATCACCTACTCTGTTTACAGAACAAGTTCAGAATCTTCAATTTATGAATCAGTAAAACAGGGAACAAGCGATACTTCCTGCACAGACTCAAACAGCCTTAAAAAAGGTCTTAAATATTATTATTATGTTCAGACTTTGGCCTGCAGTAACAGCGATTCAACAGCAATCGAAAAATCAGCCTTTTCTGCCTCTGGTCCTAATGACGCAAGTCCTGCTGTAGGTTGGTTATTAAGCCCACCATCATCTTGCGAAGTTGCAGATTCTACAGAAGAAGATAAAGTAAAACTCCGCTGGACACCTGCTGTTGGTTATGACGAAGAAGGCATTACTTTTAATTATAATATTTATGCCTGCCAGACTTTGGACGGAGAATTTACTTTAATCGACACCATAAGTGATTTAACAAGTCTTACTTTAGATGACGATAATTATTATTCCTACGATATTATCAAAAATAACTTCTACAGAATCTCTACTTACAATGTAGGAGAAAGTATGGAAAGTGACCTTGGAGAAAAAATAGCACCATCTCCATCAGCACCAAGATCGGTTACAGCAAGTAAAACTTCAGCTTTAGATGGCTTAAGCAATTATTCTTACAATACAAACGAAGTCTACCCGGTAAAAATCACCTGGCAGGCACCTGAAAACGAAAGCCCATCAGGTTACAATATTTACCGTTCAACAAAATCAGATTCTGGTTTCCGTAAAATCAATGACGATATTGTAAAAGATTTTAGCTACCTGGACGAAAACGAAACTGCAAGAGCTGGTACAGTTTATTATTACAAGGTAATTTCACTTAATGTATTAGGCCAGGGAAATAAAGGCAATGACCAGGACGAAAATTCCCGGGGTTATGGAGCAATCACCCGTGACCAGTGGTTCCGTGAATACAATAAATCAATCATGTCTTCTCAGGCAAAACTTACCCTTATGCATAAATCAAACGATATGGATAAATTGGGTTCAGAAACAATCAATGGAGATATTTCTGGAACTCTTTCTTACAATGCCGCAATTGCAGGTCTGGGCGCCGAAATTACAATGCCTTACAATAATTACTGCGATTTCTACATTGGAAATAATTCAGCTTTAGGAAAATATTTTGTCCTCACAGGTAATACAGATACAACTTCTAACATGAGTGCAAATGGAAATATGCACGGAACTGTTAATTGTACCGGTATGTATCCAGGTCAAGCCGTATACGATAATCTTCAGATTAAAGGTGGAGCAGCCGGTGGCGGTTATTACCTTGTTACAACTAAAGATTTATCTGGCAGCGAAATATTAAGTCAAGCAAAAGTCGACTGGACAGTTGGCGAAGAATAATCAATCAGAGGTATTAAAATGAAAAAAATTTATAAATTATTAAGTCTTACAAGTCTTTTACTGGCACTTTTATGCATAACTTCCTGCTATACTCCAAATCCCCTTTACGGAACCTGGACAGACAACGACGGAAACAAAATTCAATTTATGGACGATGGAACTTTCACAGCCTCGGTAAAAGATTCAAGTAATATTTCAACTTCTTACGAAGGAGAATGGACAACTGTAGACAATGTTTTGATTTTTACAATCAAGGGCGATTCCTCTTATTCAAGAAATACAGAATGGGATATTCGCGGGGCCATGCTTTATTTAACCTGGACAGCAAACAACACTACAAAAGTTCTAACTTTATACCACACCGCAAGATAAAAGGGAAAAAAAATGAAAAAGATTTCTTTAATTTTACTTATACTTGGACTATTTACCCTTCCCCTGCTTGCTCAAAGTCAAGAAATAAAGGAAGAAGCCCAGCCAGATATTCAAAAAACAGAAGAAATTACAAATAATACAGAAGAATCCAGTCAAAATCAGGATAAAGAGGAAAGCGAAGATCCTACCCGTCCCCTTCTAGTTTTTCCAAAATTAAATCTTATTTTTGACGAAGGAATCACTTACTGCCAGCTTACAAGAATAGAAAGACAGGAAGACCGTTCTAATTTTGTAAGAGAAAATTTTATGGCCGGAGCTTATTTTAATCTTCAGACTGTTGATTTATCTTTCTTTGATTTTACTTTTGGAGTTTCCGCCTATTATCCTTTTTACCAGGCCTTTAACGGAATGAAGCAAAAGCCAAAAAATATGTTTAATTACGCAATCGATACCTATACAGGAATTGTAATTACCGAAGAATTTTTCAAAATGGTTAAAATCGATTTATCTTTGGGCATGCATTATATGTACCAGCTTACCGATGAATACCACATGAATTACCTGGGATTAGGAACCCAAGCAGCTTTTATTCTTCCAATCACAAAAAACTGGTCGATTGTAGAAAGAAACATTATCACCTTTGATAATGCAAATCTTGGTTCAAATAAAAACATTCAGCCTTTTGACGGTTCTTTCCAGTATCATTTTAATCTTGGAGTTTCTTACAGTAAAAAAGTTTTAAATAAATATTACTACATAGATACAAGTAAAGCAGAAGCCCGAAAAGCCCAAAGAAAGGCCGATAAAAAAGCCCTTAAAGAAGCACAGAAAAAAATCCAGGGAGAATAAAAAATGAAAAAAGTCTTTTTACTTTTATTTTTGACACTTGTAATAAACTCTTTTATATTTAGTCAAAATCAAAAAGAAGAAGACTTTTTCCTGGAATATACAAAAGCCCAAATGGCCAGCCAGGACCGCATCCAATTATTACATAATAAAGCCAACATTAAAAAACTTGGTTATGAAATTGTAGAAGGCAAAGTTTCTGGCAAATTAATCTACGATGCAAAAATTAAAGGTTTTGGCGGTTATGTTGTAATTAGCTGGGAAAATTACAGCGACGATGGAGAGTGGTTTTTTGACGGACAGATAATTACCACCGCAGATATTACAGGCCAGGGAAAATTACAAGGCCAGATTAATGTTTGGGGCCTATATCAGGGCTTTGTAAATTATGACAATCTTGAACTAAAAAACAGCATGGTTGCCAATGGAACTTACGGTATTCAGCTATATCAGGGAGAATTAGTTCAAGTCCCCTACACTTTATATTTCAAGGCCATGCAAGATTCTAATTAACAGTTAAATAATAAAGGGCCTTGAAAATATTCAAAGGCCCTCATTTTTAGATTTATTGAAAATTAAAAATTATAAACTAGCTTCAAGACGTTTTCTGATTTCTGCAATATATTCCCAGCTATTCAAAACAGCCTTAGCTTTAGGTTCTGCAATTCTAGCAATATCACCAGTCATATAACCGTCTTCAATTGTATCCAAAGTTGCTTTTTCAAGTTTCTTTGCAAAATCAGTAAGTTCAGGAGTATTATCCATTTCACCACGTTTTGCAAGTGCCCCAGTCCAGGCAAAAATTGTAGCAACAGGGTTAGTAGAAGTTTTTTCGCCCTTAAGGTATCTGTAATAGTGTTTCTGAACAGTTCCATGAGAAGCTTCGTATTCAAAGTTTCCTTCAGGACTTACAAGAACAGAAGTCATCATAGCCAAAGAACCACAGGCAGAAGCAATCATATCTGACATTACATCGCCATCATAATTCTTTGTAGCCCACATAAATCCACCTTCCGATCTCATAACTCTTGCAACAGCGTCATCAATCAAAGTGTAGAAATATTCAATTCCGGCTTTTTCGAATTTTTCCTTGTATTCTTCATTATAAACACGATTAAAAATTGCCTTAAAATTACCGTCATAAGTCTTAGAAATTGTGTCTTTTGCGCCAAACCAAACAGAAATCTTTCTGTCTAAAGCGTAAGTAAAACAACAGCGGGCAAAACTTTCAATAGATTTATCAAGATTGTGAATTCCCTGAATAATTCCAGGACCCTTCATATCCATAATTGTCTTGCGAATTACAGTCCCATCAGAACCGGTAAATACTAATTCAGCCTTACCAGCACAAGGAGTTTTAATTTCGGTATTTTTATAAATGTCACCATAAGCATGACGGCCAAGAACAATAGGCTTTTTCCAGCAGCTTACAGTTCCATGAATATTTTTTACAAAAATTGGCTCACGGAAAACAGTTCCGTCTAATTCTGCACGAATAATACCATTTGGAGAAGGAGTCAACTGTTTAAGTTTATATTCTTCTACACGAGCCTGATTAGAAGTAATGGTTGCGCATTTTACACCAACATGAAGTCTTTTAATTGCAGCCGCTGCTTGGTAAGTAATCTTATCATCAGAATCATCACGACTTTTAAGTCCTAAATCATAATATTCAGTCTTTAAATCAACAAAAGGCAATAAAAGTTCGTCTTTAATTACCTGCCATAATACACGAGTCATTTCATCGCCATCGAGCTCTGCGATAGCATTTTTCATCTGAATTTTAGCCATAGTGCTTATATTATAATGATTTTACAGTCTATTTACAATGTAGATAAAGAAATGAAATATTATTTAATAAATTAAAAAGAAAAACTTTCCCCTGAATAAAAAAAAGGTGAAGAAATAATTCTTCACCTTTTATAAAGTTCTAGTAAAACTTAAAACTATTCAAAGTCGTATTCTACAGTACCTTCAGCTTCTGGAACGTTAGCAGCAGCTTCTGGAGCTGTAATTCCAAGTGAATCGTTCAAAGCATTTTCGATTGAAGAACGGAGGCTTGGAGATTTGTCATCATATGTAGACAAGTCATCCATAGCAATCTTCTTCTGTTTCTGCCAGTCAGATTCTGGCATATAGAAAACTACATAGTAGTTATAATACTGTACATAATCGTCTGCAGATTTAGCTTTTGTAACACCTGGTTTTACCATATTTACATATGTCCAGTAGTCTGTAAGTTTATCAAGACCATTTAATGTAATGTCTGTCATACGTAAAGAAACACGTTGAATAGCCTGTTCCTTTTCTTCTTCTGTCAAGTTAGAATCAGCTTTAATACCATCACCAATTGACTGTTCAAGAGCAGAAGCAATTTGTGAACGTGCATCCATCTGGTCTGTCCATTCTTTTAAGAATTCCAAAGATTTACCACGGTTAGAAACTACCCAAATATGAGTATCTTCATCAAGGTTAAGAGCCTTCCTAACGTTTTTATAGTTACCTAAAGCAGCATCCTGAATCCAACCAGGAATATCAGCACCAAGGTCAGATCCTTTATAATCAATAATCTGAGCTTTTTTTGTAGCAACTTCTACACCAGCACCTTTAAGATTTGATTTTGGAGCTGAAGCACAAGATGTAAGAACAAGTGCAATAGCTGCTGCAGCAACAACTAATAATTTTTTCATTTTATATCTCCTTAAAAATGATATTATATTATAAGTATAGTGAAATAACTTAATAATGGCAATTTTATTTTCTTAAAATTTCCTGTTATTTATGGCAGATTCTAGTCTGACATTCTTTGTAAATTGCAGCAGTTTTTTCTACAACTTCAGCAGGAATTTCCTTAATATCAGGGTCTCCCGCAAGATTATTATCTTTAAGCCAGTCGCGAACAAACTGTTTATCGTAAGAAGCAGGACTTCCACCAACTTTATATTTAGACAAATCCCAGAAACGGCTTGAATCTGGAGTAAGAACTTCGTCACCAAGTACAAGTTCACCATTTTCATCTAAACCAAATTCAAATTTTGTATCTGCAATAATAATTCCGTTTTTATAAGCGTGTTCATAGCATTTTTTATAAATTGCAAGAGCAGCCTTTTCAATTTTACTTCCAAGTTCTTCGCCAAGGTCATCTTTCATATACTGTAAAGTTACATTAATATCATGACCTTCTTTTGCTTTTGTAGAAGGAGTTACAATTGGCTGTTCAAGTTTTTCTGCCTGCTGATATTCTTTATCAAATTTATGATCAAGGAATTCTTCTCCCTTTTTATAAGCTTCGTACATAGAACCAAACATATAACCGCGAACAATTACTTCGTAAGGAATCATCTTAAGTTTTTTTACTAAAATTGTACGGCCTTCAAATTCCGGTTTCTGGAATTCCTTAGGCATATCTTTTAAATCAGTAGAAATCATGTGATTTTTTACGATATCTTTAGTGTAGTCAAACCAGAAATTAGCAAGAGAGTTTAAAACTTTTCCCTTGTCTGTAATCATAGTTGGCAAAATTACATCAAAAGCTGAAATTCTGTCAGTTGTAACAATTACCATGCGTCCATCTTCAAGGTCATAAACCTCGCGAACCTTACCGGAAATAATCTTTTTCATATACATCCTCTTTCGGGTAATTGGGAGATAAGGAGGGGGAAGTCTCCCCCTGCGTTCGCACTAACGCTTCGCGTTATTGCTCTCTACCCCTTCTAACGGGACTAGCCGCCCCGTAACGCCCCGCAATTTTTGGATATTATACTAATTTTTCCAAACCATGTCATCAATCAAGATTTTTAAAGGCTTTTTTCAAATCCTCATCATAGGTTTTTAACTGCAGATTATAGCGTCTTGCCAGTTCCAAATAAGAAGCATCATAATAAGAAAGATTATACTCCTCTGCTAAATGAAAAATGCGCTCACGAATTTCTCCATCAGACTGAGACTCTGTATAAATTGGCAATTTTTGCAAATCATAAAATATATCCATGGCATCAGCTTTTGTAAGTCCACCCTTTCCATTCTTGTTTTTACGGACTTTATACAATAACACATTGAAAATCTCATACCAGAAAAGCTGAGGAACATAAAACTGCCCGTTTTTATTAAGCACATATTCCACATCATTTATACAGTCCGAAAACTCATCATCGCATAAACCGTTTATAAGATATGCAGCCATAAAAGAGGTATCTACAACAAAACAAGGAAAAGGCACTGTCTCAAGCTTAGTATTTTCTTCCACCATCCCTAAGTTCCTTTAACTCTGTAGAAGTTATTAACTTTTCACCATTTTGCAGAGTTTTCTCTGTAAGTTTTTTTGAACGTTCAAGAATACGTCTGTGAGCTTCAAGTGCATCTTGATTTTTTGCGCTTTGTATTCCCTGTAAAACTGCAACAGGTTTTCCATTTTTGGAAATATTTACCTGTGCTCCCCCCTGCACCTTTCTTAATAATTCGGCAAAATAAGTTTTTGCATCAAAGGAGCCAACATTATAAACATTAAATGCATCAGGAATTAATGAAAAAGCCATAAAAACCTCCTGCTAATCTTTTATAATAAAAGAATAACAGAGGTTATTTTAAAAGTCAACTAGTTTTTCAACCAGTTTTTTTTCAATAAATATACAATACCCCTGCTTAAAAACTCCAACCCAAAGAACAGTCCATACAAAGGTCAAAAGGAAGCCCAAAAAGATGGAAATCTGTAGAAGATGCCAGCGATGATGACGAAGAAAGTTTCAAGGTGCGGCTGCATCAGATTTTTGCCACGAATTTGACGATGTTTTTACACTTCTGCCTTATCCATTGCTTTTTCCATCATTTCCACAAAGTCGGTGCCCCAGTAGTCGCAGAGGAGTTCGCGGGCCTGACTTTGGAGTTCTGGGATAACAGTTTTTAACTGACTTATATTATTTGCAAGGTAAGAACGGCCTGTAAAACGGAGTGCTTCCATATCTTCTGGTGAAAGATTAAAATCATCGGGATATTCTTTTAAAACAGAAAGAATAATTGTAAAAATATTTGCTGAAGATGCAATGTGTTCCCAGCGCTTAAGACTGGAAATTTGTTTGGCGGAAGAAATGCCAGTATCAATTGAATAGCGGTAAAAGTTCTTTTTAACGCCATAATAACTTTTGGCAAAATATGAAATAAAAGAATAGATAAGAAAATCATCACCCATAACACATCGGGTAAAAGGAATGTAAGAAAAGGCTTGTAAAAAAAGTTCTCTCTTAATTATTTTCCCACAAAGAAAACCGACATGGCCTTTTTTTATTAAAAAGTTATTAAAAATGTCATGTCCAGAAAGCTGACCTTCAAAAATATTGTTAGCCTTTGCATAAATTCTTTTTTCTATTTCTCTGGCTTTTTCATCTGTATAAAAAATGTCTATTCCGCCATGTACTATATCTGAGCCGGTGGTTAGAACATTTTCGTATAAAAAACTAAGGGCCCCTGGCAGTAAAACATCATCACTATCAAGCATTACAATATATGCTGAATTAGCTGCTTCTATCAGGGTACGGCGGGCCTCTAAAGGACCAAGGTTTGAAGAATGCTCAATATATATAAATTGCTTTTTAGAAAGTTTATGTTCTTTTCTAAAATCTTTTACAATTTTTTTGCAGTTTCTTCCGCCTTGATCAAAGCCCCTGCTGCCATCATTTACAAGCAAAAGCTCCCAGTCTGTAAAATCCTGAGCCAGAACAGACTCCAGACAGCGGCACAAAGTTTCTTCAGCATCAAAAATCGGAATACAGACCGAAAGTTTTACTTGCATAGTTGTTTATTTAATCTTGACAGTTGATGCAGAACCAACAAGACTCCTGTTCTACTGATGTACTAAAAATAACATTTACATCTACAGCGGACATAAGTTCCTTTTTAAGGTCCAGAGTTACCATGCGGTTCATATTCTTAAATTTTTTCAATTTAGAAATAACAGAATCTTCATCAATTTCAGCATCAATATAAATGCCATCATCTGCAATAACAAGTGCATCTGGTTTTTTTGCGATAAATTTTACCGGACCATAAAAATAATTATTTGCCTGCTCAAGAGGTGGAATTGCTGTTATGGAAGAATTCGTTTTTTCCTTATACTCCCAATCATGATAATCAAATTCATAAAATGATCCATTAAATTTATATTCACCAAAAACTTCACTACCATTCTTCCACTTTTCTACTGTACCAGTTTTAAGATTAATTTTAATAATCCCTCCAGTACAAGTGTGTAGTAAAGTTTTAACTCCATCCGATAAATAATAATTATTATTTCCATAATCAATCGATGGCAAGTATTCCATAAGCAGTAAATAGCAGGTATCACCAATAACTTGGAGGTCTGATATTTTACGAACTGAATCGTCTGATGACATAGTATAAAGTGATACAGAATTAGCTTGATCAAGTGATAATTCTGTATCTTCTTTTATAGGAATTTTTATACATTTAGAAGACTCATTATCATAACTGACATAAATAAGATTTAATTCTGAATCATTTTTGTATATTCCCATTGCTGTTATATTTGGATCAGAGGCAAAATCAGTATATGACAAAGCATTTTCATCACTTTCATCAAGATGAAGACGTCCTAAATAATTATCACAGCCAATTCTAAAATAAAAATATAAATACTGGTCATAATAAGTAATTGATTTTATGTTTAAATAATCGGAGTTAGATGATTCT
>JAIKYZ010000114.1 GCA_024682655.1 Treponema sp. | reverse complement strand
AACACCATCCGAGCAATTAGACTGGGGAGCCTTTTTTACAAAATCCTGCCATTTAAAAGTAAGACTTCCATCCTCCAGCTGCACAATTGGTATTCCAATCAGCCCCTTTTCCTTGGCCTTGGCAAATTTTTCATGACTATCTCGCAAAACAAGAAAAGCCTTAAGCTCCTTTAAATCCCCTGTAATATCGTGATATTCGTATTCTATATTTTCAGCCTTAAAGGCCTTTTCCAACTCAATACAATCCGGGCACAATTTTGAACCATAAACCTTAAGCATATTTACCTCCGTAATAAATTTACGAAGAGCCTATTTATTAATCAAGGAAAATACAATTTTTCCTACAATAAAAATCACCGTTGTCAAAGAAGCAAAAATCAAAACAAAAACATTTATACTTTCCTTCCATCTCATCGCAATAATCACAGCATCAAGTACAAACATTAAAAGGAATGGAATCCAAAGCAGAAGATTTACCGCCTGACCGTTCATTACCGCCATAATCATACAAGTAAAAATTACAACCAGAATAAAGGCAGTAAAAGCTTCAATCACATGGAATAGGCTGGCGTGTTTAATCGAACTTTCATACATTACCGGAATAGCCATAGAAAAAATTACCAGATAGGCCAGGGAATACCAGAGCTTAAAAACAGGAACTTCAGTCTTAGCCACCAAAATAGTCTGCAAAATCAGACCAAGAATTAAAACCCCGTAAGAAGCAAATTGAATGCCGGGAATAGTAAAATCTGTGTGAACCATCCCACTAAGCAGCAAAATTCCCGCGGTAATACAAAGAATATTTTTATTCACAATAACATCAGTAGTAAAAAGTGACCGCCAGAAAGTCCCGTTAAAAGCCGCCAGCATAATAATAGTCCCAATAATCGAAATACAGGTCAAAATATTTACATAGCGCGAAAATCCCGATTCAAAAAAATTGCCCGCCTTAATCACACGAACTATACTCTGCAGCCTTTCTGCCAAAAGTACCAAAAAATAAATCAAAAAAGTCCAGGAAATAATAATTTTCATTTTACACTCCAAAATCATTATAACTGACATCCATACTATTTGTTAATTTTTTATTTGGGGGCAACCCCTGCCAGCCTAAAGTCTGCCAGGGGTCGGTCCTTGCTCACTTCGGTAACCCTCATCCTCCTCGCCGCCGCCAATTCTTGCCGTCGTCTGCGGTGGACCGCTTCGAGGGTGCTCCAGGCCCTTGTCTGAATTTATTAAAAATTGATAGCCTTACTATCATAACCATGTTATAATTTATTTATAAAAAATAATGGAGGCTATTGAATGGCTTGTTTTACTGTACCTGCAACAGAGGCAATTATTACAACAGTTGCTGCAATAATTATTAAATCAAAAGAAAAAAAACTTATTAATCTTTCTAAATCAGATTCTAACCAAGATTTTCAAAAGATTCCTTTTTCTACAAAACTTGGATGGCTTAATAAAATGCTTTGGGGTGGATCTGCACTTCTAGCCTTTGAACATGTATGGCATGGAGAAGTTGTCCCATTCTTCCCATTCCTTACTGCTGTAAAAGATGGAAATACCGCAGAAATGCTTAAAGAAATGTCCACTGTAGGACTTTCTATGTCACTTTTAGTAACTGCTGTCTGGGGAATAATGCTTGGAGTAGTTTCTATTTTTGAAAAAAGGCAAAAGAAAACTAAAAATCTGGGGGCTCTTTTAGCATGACACTTTTAACTTCTACTTTTGCCGCAATTATTTCTACAATTTTATGGTATAAAAACGAAGAAGCTCGTACTTTAAAAGTTGGATTTTTAAGTCTTATGTTTTGGGCTGCTTCTTTAATGTGGCTTGTTGATGCCATTTTTGAATACAAGGATGTGGGGGCTGAATATTTTACCCCCGCTCCTCTTGATATGCTCAATGATTTTTATCTTGGACTTTCAGTTCTAGCCCTTGGTTTGATTATTTGGCTTGTTATTTTATTAATTAAAGATCCTAAAGGAAGGTTTAAGGCAACTTTATTTAAGAATAAGAAATAAAATTACCTTGCTTCAATTTCCTTTATATTCATTTCATTGCCCGCTTGTAAAACGGTATCTTCGCTATTACAATGCGGGCATTTTTTTGCAAATTCTACTGTAGAGTAGGTTTTTCCACAGGAATTACATAGAGTTACAGCGGGAAGGTTTTCAATTTTAAGAAGAGCATTTTTCATCACCGGGGACTTTTTTACAGCCCATTTCCAGCCATCTTCCAAAAATTCTGGCACTACTCCGCTGACTTCTCCAAGTTCAAGAGTAACACTCGTAATCTGACTAAGGCCTTTTTCCTCAGCCAGATTTTCGAGCCTTTTAATTACATGAAAAACAATTCCTAATTCGTGCATTATTTATCCAAAGAATTTCTATTAGGATTCAAAAGAATTTTAATTTCACGTTTGAGCATATTTGGCAGAATGGCCTTGAGTTTATCTTCACTCTTAACCATTGTACTGGCCTTAGGATGTTCACGATGAAGTTGGATTGCATCAAAGGCACACTTAGTTGTACAAACGCCGCAACCAATACATTTGTTTTCATCAACAATACTTTGACCACAACTCAAACAACGGGCTGTTTCTTTTTTAATCTGTTCTTCTGTAAAGCAGAGTTTTCTTTCCTTAAAGTTACCACCAGCCTGATCTACAGTTTTCATTGCAGGAACCTGGCGAGGTGTATTATCGTAACCTTCAACTTTGATGTTTTCTTTATCAAGTTCAATGAATTCGCGCTTATCTCGGCCAATTGTCATACTTGAATGTGGCTGAACAAATCTGTGGATAGAAATTGCAGCCTTTTTACCAGCAGCAATAGCGTCAATTGCAAATTTTGGACCAGTGTAAACATCTCCACCGGCAAAAATATCAGCTTGGGCAGTTTGATAAGTTACAGAATCTGCAATAACTCCATTTCCTCGGCCAAGTTCAACTTTTGTTCCGGCAAGCATATCACCCCAGACAATTGCCTGACCAATAGAAAGGAATACATTTTCGCATTCAACTGTGATTGTATCGTTTTCATCATATTTAGGATTAAAACGTCCATTTTCATCTTTTACAGAAAGACATTTTTTGAATACAATTCCTTTTACCTTTCCGCCTTCTGTAAGAATCTCTTTTGGACCCCAACCACAGTTAATTTTGATATTTTCTTCTTCGGCTTCTTCAATTTCTTCAACTGTAGCAGGCATTTCATTTCTCTGTTCAAGACAGAACTGCTGAATATCACTTCCGCCACATCTCCAGGCTGTACGGCTTACGTCAATTGCAACGTTACCACCACCAACTACAACAGTTTTTCCGCTAATCTTAAAATCATGATTATCAGCAACTGTACGAAGGAAATCTACAGCAGTCATTACCCCTTGAGCATCTTCACCAGGAACTCCAGCCTTACGGCCACCCTGACATCCAATTGCAATATAGAAGGCTTTGTAACCTTCTTCCCGGAGTTGGGCAATTGTAATATCTTTTCCAACTTCAACGCCGGTTTTAATTTCAACGCCCATTCCTTTCATTACATCAATTTCTGCTGCAACAACGTCTTTCTCCAGTTTAAAACTTGGAATACCGTAAACTAACATACCGCCAGGCATTTTGTTCTTTTCAAAAACTGTAGGACGGTAACCTTTTTCTGCAAGGTAGAAGGCACAGCTAAGACCTGCAGGACCGGCACCAATAATTGCAATTTTTTCCTGGAATTCTCCGCGGTTTGAAGGAATTACCTTTTTAGGAATAAAGCGGCTTTTAGAATCTAAATCTTTTTGAGCAATAAATTTCTTTACTTCATCAATTGCAATTGCTTCGTCAATAGTTCCTCGGGTACAAGCCGATTCACAGCGTTTATTACAGATTCTTCCACAAACGGCAGGGAATGGATTTTCTTTTTTAATCAAAGCAAGGGCTTCTGTGTAACGGCCTTGACTTGCCAATTTTAAGTAGCCTTGAATTCCAATGTGAGCTGGACAGGCTGTTTTACAAGGTGCAGTTCCACTTGCGTAACAGTTAATGCGGTTTTTGTCCCGGTAATCAACAGTCCAGTTAGCTTCTGACCATTTATGATTATCAGGAAGAATATGTTTAGGGTAAGAAACTTTACTTCCGTCTTTTTTACAAAGTTTCTGGCCAAGTTTTACAGCCCCGGCAGGACAATATTCTACACAACGTCCACAGGCAACACATTTATCACTTTCAACTCTTGCAACATAAGCAGAACGCGAAAGATTTGGAGTGTTAAAAAGTTGGGAAGTTCTAAGAGCGTAACAAACATTTACGTTACAGTTACAAATGGCAAAAATCTTATTTTCACCATCAATATTTGTAATCTGATGAACAAAACCATTGTCTTCGGCGTGTTGTAAGATTTCCATTACTTTTTGGCGGTCAATATAATGGCCACGTTTAGTTTCTACAAGGTAATCGGCCATATCGCCAACGCCAATACACCAGTCTTCAGGATCATCTGCACAACCTTCATCAAAAGTTCTGCGGCTAAGTCGGCATGAACAAGGGGAAGCGGCATATTTTCCGTCATATTTATCTAACCAATGCGAAATATGTTCAACACTAACACTTTGATTTTCTGCTTCAATTGCTTTTTCAACCGGGATAACGTGCATTCCAATTCCGGCACCACCTTCTGGAACCATTGGAGTAACTTTTGTAAGAGGTTCAAAAGACATTCTTTCAAAGAATTTTCCCAGTTTTGGATGTTCTTCCAGCTGTTGTTGATTCATGTTTGTAAATTCTGCGCTTCCAGGAACAAACATTGGAAGAATATATTGTTTTTCGTGCTTTGGATTTTCCCAGTTATATTCGATAAGACCTGCCACCGCCATATCGTACATAAGTTTTTCCAGATACTCAGCGGATTTGCCGGTACGTTCAACTAATTGTGGAAGGGTCAGAGGTTTGCGCACATCCATTTTAAGTGCTACTTCTGCCATTTCATCTGTTACAATTTCATTTAATCCCCAATATTCAGGATCATTTTCGTTGATTTTTCGCCCAAGCCGGTCTGTAATTTTTTGACCAAGCTCCAAAATCAAAGGTCTAATTTCTGCCATGCTCTTACCTCATTTAATAGCCAATTTGTCCATTCCGACACGCCCTCTCCAGTTTTTGCCGAAATAGGAAATATTTTTACTTTTTTATTAAGTTTGCCAACATATTCGCGCAATTTATCCATATCAAAATCAAAATAAGGCGCTACATCAATTTTGTTGATAATAAGAGCATCAACTTTTGAAAACATAAGCGGGTATTTTAAAGGTTTGTCATGACCTTCTGGAACTGAAAGAATCATTACATTTTTACTTGCTCCTGTATCGAATTCTGCAGGACAAATAAGATTTCCTACATTTTCAAGAACAACAAGATCAAGACCACTGTAATTTAATTCATTTAATCCCTGTTCGGTCATTGCGGCATCAAGATGGCACATTCCACCTGTATGCAACTGAATTGATTTTACTCCTGCATCGGCCATAGTTTGGGCATCAACACTGGAATCAATATCAGCTTCCATAATACCAATTTTTATTTCTTCTTTAAGATTTTCTACTGTGCGTAAAAGAGTTGTTGTTTTTCCACTACCAGGAGAGGACATAAGATTCATAAGAAAAGTTTTGTCAGATTTAAGTTTTTCCCGTAAGATTTGGGCTTCTTTATCGTTATCTGCCAGAATATTTTCTTTTACTTCAATTACTCGTACGTCATTCATTTTATATGCTCCTTTTGATAGTGTTGCTATCAAAAAGTTTACCATAGAAATTCAAAGAAGGCAAAAAAATTAATAAAAAAGGGGAAGTTAGTAATTTAAATTAAAATAAAATTTGACAGCAAAAATCAACACGTGTAGAATTAAACGAGTTGATTTAAAAAATTAACTCAGGAGGATCAAATGAAAAAAACTAAAAGGTTGGTACTTGCAGTAAGTATTATTGCAATGGCTCTTGCTTTTACAGGATGTTCTAAAAAAGGAGCATCAAAAGGAAATAAGGTTACCCTTACTGTTTGGGAATCTTTAGATGGACCAGATGAGTTTATTAAACAAGCTGGAGAAGCCTATACAAAACTTCATCCAGAAGTAAGTATTCGTTATGTTAATGTTGAATTAGGTGATTCTGCAGGTCAGATTGCACTTGATGGTCCTGGTGGTGTTGGCCCAGATTTATTTGCTGCCCCACATGATAAACTTGGTGAACTTGTAAATGGTGGTCACGTTTTACCTACAAGTAATGCAGAGAAAGTAAAATCAGAAGTACTTTCTTCTTGTTCTAAGGCTCTTACTTACAATGGTAAAATGTATGGTTATCCAATAAGTGCCGAAACTTATGCTCTTTTCTATAATAAAGCTTTAATTTCTGAAGATCAGATTCCAACTAATTGGGAAGATCTTGCTGAATGGGCTAAAGATTTTAACGAAAAAAATCCTGGAAAATATGGATTTGTAATGGATATTGGAAGTGGTTATTACACAATCATCTTTACAACTGCTAATGGAAACCGTCTTTTTGGACCAGACGGTGTAGATACAAAAAATACAAATATCAACAGTCCAGATTCTGTTGCTGGTATGAAATTCTTCCAGAGCCTTCGTTCTGCATTGAACGTTCCTTCTGCTGACTTAAATACTGCAACTTGTGATGCCGCTTTCCAGGCTGGTACAGCTGCTATGCATATTACTGGATTGTGGAATATCAAACCATTTGAAGAAGCTGGAATTGATTTTGGTGTAGCTCCACTTCCTGCTCTTCCTGGAGATTCAACTCCTGCTGCTTCTTTTAGCGGTACACGCGCAATGTTTGTTTCTGCTTATTCTGATCATCCAGAAGAAGCTTCTGATTTTGCAGAATTCCTTCTTAGCGATGAAATGCAGCAGCTCCGCTTTAATATTACAGGTGCAATGCCATCTATTGATACAAAAGTTGACAGTAAATATATGTCAGGTTTCTTAAAACAGCTTGGTTATGCATTCCCAATGCCTTCTATTCCTGCTATGGGTTCTTACTGGGAAGCAATGAACAGTGCTTCTAAGAACATCTGGGATGGCATGGATGTTCAGGCAGAACTTGATGCTTGTAACAAAGCTATTGCTGAATAAAAACTAATAAATACTTAGGGCTGTCGTTTTTTTAAGGCAGCCCAATATTTTATAGAAGCTTTATTAAAAATCTTCAAAACGACCAAGTTAGGGTTTTAAGCGTAAGCTTTACTTGACTTAGTTAATAAAATAAAAGAGGTTCCTATGCATATCGAAAGCGACGGAAGTTCAGCGAAAAAAGTAAAAAATACTGCCTTATGTTTTATGGGGCTTTCGCATCTTCTGTATTTAAAAGAATACTTAAAAGGAATTTTATTTGCGCTTGTTGAAGTTTCTTTTCTTGCCTGCTTGCCTTTCTTTGTAAAAAAATTAATTCAACTTGTTACTTTGGGAAGTCCACATCCAGAACTTCCAGTAAAAATGCGTGATAATTCCATTTTTATGTTGATTGATGGAATTCTTGTACTTGCACTTATTGCAGTATTCGTATCAATCTATGTAATTTCCATATCTAGTGCAAAAAAATCTTATAAAAGATACTGTACAATAAAAACTTTTAGATCTCAAAAGGCAACGCTTTCTGATGCAGGAAACAGAGCTTTTCCTCTTCTTGGAATTGCTCCTTGTCTTATACTACTTTTAATTTTTGTTGTTGTACCACTTCTTTTTAGTATTGCAGTTGCTTTTACAAATTACTCTGCACCAAATAATATTCCACCAAACAATACTGTTGACTGGGTAGGTTTTGAAAACTTTAAGGAATTAATGTTTAGTGGAACATCCTGGTCTAAGGGCTTTGTTAGAATTGCAGTCTGGACTTTAGTATGGGCAGTCCTTTCTACCTTTACCTGTTATTTTGGTGGATTAATTGTTGCAGTTCAGTTAAAAGAAAGCCAAATTCGTTTAGCCCCAGTTTTCAGATTTATTTTTATTCTTCCTTATGCTGTTCCTTCTGTAATTACAATGCTGGTTTGGCGAAATCTCTTGAATGGTACTTTTGGAACTGTAAACAGAACTTTGCAGGCTATCGGCCTTCTTAAGGGAACTATTCCATGGCTTGGAAATGCAACTCTGGCTCAAATTATGTGTGTTGTTATAAATCTTTGGGCTGGTTTTGGTTATTTTATGATGCTTTCAACTGGAACTATGACCGCTATTCCTCAGGATTTATACGAAGCCGCAAGAATTGACGGCGCTAACAAAAATCAGATGTTACGCCATATAACTATGCCTCTGGTACTTTACCAGACAATGCCTTTGATAATTATGAGTTTTACTCACAATATAAATAATTTTGGAATTATTTACTTCCTCACCGCTGGAGAACCAACGGTTGCAGATTCTACAACGACCCTTGCAGGGGGAACTGATATTCTGGTCACCTGGATTTACAAACTTACAATCACCCTGCAAAAGTACAACTATGCATCTGTTATTGCAGTTCTTATTTTTATAGTTCTGGCACCATTTGCTGTATATCAGTTTAGAAATACAAAAGCTTATAAGGAGGGCGAAGTATGAAAAATTCAAGTAAGCAGGGTAATTATCTGAACAAGCTTCTTATCTACATCTTGTTCATACTGATTTCTCTTTTTGTATTTTATCCCTTAGTTTATGTTGTTGCCGCAGCATTTGCACCAGGTAACAATATTGCTTCACTTAATATCATTCCATTTGGTGATGGTTTTACTCTGAAGCATTTTATTCATCTTTTTACTAAGACAAACTACTGGTTATGGTTTAAGAACACTCTGATAATTTCTTTGTGGACTTCAGTCTTAACCGTAATAATTTCTTCCCTAAGTGCCTATATTTTTTCAAGGTTTAATTTTGCCTTTAAAAAACCAATGCTTATGAGTCTTTTGATTCTTCAGATTTTTCCATCCTTTGTTGGAATGATTGCAATTTATGTAATTCTGCTTAGAATTGGCGGACTTGATACACTCTGGGGGCTGGTTCTGGTTTATCTGGCAGGAAATATTCCTTACAACACCTGGATGGTAAAAAGTTATATGGATACTGTAAGCCGAAATCTGGACGAAGCCGCAAGAATTGATGGGGCCAGTCATTTTAGAATTTATGGCCAGATTATTCTTCCGGTAACAAAGCCAATTCTTTCTTTTCTTGCAGTATCAAGCTTTACAGGACCCTGGATGGATTTTATTTTCCCAAAAATGGTTCTTAGATCTACAGAAAAACAAACTCTTGCCCTGGGACTCTTTAGTTTTGTTTCAGACAAGAAAAACGAATTTACAAATTTTGCAGCAGGTTCTTTGATAATCGCCGTGCCTTTTATTATCTTCTTCCTCTTTACTCAAAAGAGCATGATGATGAGCATGGGCAGTGGGGCAGTCAAGGAATAAGGATTTTACTATGACAAAGTATTCTTACGACAAGAAAAGTTTATTACGGGATGATAAAAGATGGTTTCCCCTTATGGGAGAAATTCATTATTCCCGCTATCCAGAAAAATATTGGAAGGAAGCCCTTCTAAGAATGAAGGCAGGTGGCATAGATATTGTCAGTGCCTATGTAATCTGGATTCATCATGAAGAAATAGAAGGAGAATGGGATTTTTCAGGAAACAAGGATTTAAGGACTTTTGTAAAAACTATCCAGGAATGTGGACTAACAATGCTTTTAAGAATTGGTCCCTGGATTCACGGTGAAGTTAGAAACGGCGGTTTTCCAGACTGGCTTATAAAAAAATGCCCGGAAAACCGAACAAATAACGAAGCTTATTTTGCAGAAGTAGAAAAATTTTATAAGAAAATTTTCCAGCAGGTAAAAGGCTTATTGCTGCAAGATGGTGGACCAATAATTGGCCTTCAAATTGAAAATGAATATGGTCACTGTGGTGGCTTGTGTGGAGAAGAAGGTCAAATCCATATGCAAAGACTTCTTTCTATGGCAAAAGAAGCAGGCTTTAATCTTCCGATTTATACGGCTACAGGCTGGGGTGGTGCGGTTACTGCAGGAATGCTGCCGGTTATGGGCGGTTACTGTGATGCTCCCTGGGATCCTAGAACCTGCGAAATTGAGCCAAGCGGAAACTTTATTTTTACCTACGAAAGAAACGATCACGCTATAGGAAGTGATTATGGTCTTGGAGAAGGAATTACCTTTGATATGAATAAGGTTCCCTATCTTACAGCGGAATTGGGCGGGGGCTTACAGGTAACTTACAAGCGTCGTCCGGTTGCCCAGCCAAAAGACATTGCAGCCATGAGTATTGCAAAAATGGGTAGCGGCTGTAATTTGCTTGGTTATTATATGTATCACGGTGGAACTAATCCTGATGGAAAATTGACCACTCTGGAAGAAAATACAGCATCTGGCTCTATAAACGATCTTCCTGTAAAAAATTATGATTTTAGGGCAGCTCTTGGGGAATACGGACAGGCAAATGGAACCTACCGGGAATTAAGAAGAATAGCCCTGTTTATCCATGATTTTGGACAGGAACTTTGCGAAATGGATACTTATATTCCAGAAGATAATCCTCTAAATCCGCAGAATTTCAAGGATTTAAGATATTCCTGGCGCTATAACAAAAGTGGTTCTGGATATTTGTTTATAAACAATTACCAGCGTCATCATGAAATGGCTCAGCATAATAATCTTAAAATCAAAATTCCAGAGCAATTGCAAAGAAATGGACTTAGTGAAAGTCCAGAATTAACGGTTTGTAAGGGTGATTTTTATATTCTGCCTTTCAGCTCTTCTAAGGATTATCCAAAAAATGCTATTCCTCTTTGTTTACTGCAAGGTAAAAATAAGAGCTACCCGGTTTACTGGCGCTACCCTAAGGATTGCAAGAGTAAAGAGGCAGTTTCTTTTGAAGCAGATTCAATAATTTTAAGCCAGGAAGCTTCTTTGAATGCTCAAAAAGTGATTTGTACAGATAAGAGTCAGGCTCTCTTGATTAGTCAGGGTCTGCTCTACCCAGAAAATGGTGAATGGGATGGCAATTATCTTCTTGAAGAAAGAAGTAAAAATGAATTAATTCTCTTAAAAGAAATAAATGGAGAGATGACTATTAAAATTTTACCTGAAAATAAAGGTAAGGAGGAAGTAAAAGCTCCTGAAGTAAAGGTTTTAGAAGAAACAACTCTGTCAGACACCACAAAATGCTGGAAAATCAGTGTAGCGGCAGTAGATAAAAAAGTTATTGAATGCAACGATGTTTTCTTAAAGATTAACTATTGTGGAAATTGTGCAAGGCTTTATCAAAAGGGAAAACTTCTTGCGGATCATATTTTTATGGGACAGAATTATCCATGGGAAATTGGTTTAAAAAGATTTGGTCTGAATGGACTTGAATTCACCCTGGAAATTGATTGTCTAAAAAAGGGTCAGGGCATTTATTTAGAAGAATGGCCTGATTTTGGCAGCTCGAACAAGCTTTGTAAGCTCAATTCTATAAGCTCAGAATACTCTTTTCTGAGAAAAATCAACTTAAATTAAGAATTTTTCTTGACAAATAGAATTTTCGAGATAAAACTAAGTATGAAATCAACGCGTGTAGACAACTCAAGTAATTTTTATAAAAAAAATTGGAGGAAAGTATGAAAGGAGTTTTTGCTAACTCAAAAAGAATAATCTGGCTTTTGACTGCATTTTTAATTATGTCACTTCCAGCAACTGCAAAAAGTCATACTGCCCAAGATGCTGTAAAGCAAAATATTACAGTTGAAGCAGTAAAAGGTATTTCAGAAGATTTTATGAGGGGAGTTGATATTAGTTCCCTCAAAGATATTGAAAAATGTGGTGGAAAATTTTATTCCGCAGAAGGAAATGAAGAAGATTTATTTAAAATCCTTAAAGACAACGGCGTAAACTGGGTAAGACTTAGAGTCTGGAATAATCCTGTACAGGAAAGAGATCTTTACGCCAAAGGTGAAATAATCGCAAAAAAAGGAGATCCAATTGGAGGTGGTAACAACAGTGTTGAATACGACCTTGATATGGCAGTACGTGCAAAAAAAGCCGGTATGAAGCTCCTTATTGACTTTCACTATTCAGATTCCTGGGCCGATCCTGGAAAACAGAAGATGCCTCAGGATTGGAAAAATCTTGATGATAAAGAATTGAATAAGGCTCTGGAAAAATTTACTAAGGACTCTCTTAATAAATTTATTGAAGCCGGAGCTCGTCCAGATATGGTTCAGATTGGTAACGAAATGAACGACGGTTTTATGTGGCCAAAAGGAAAAATCTGGGAAAATAAGGCTTTCGAAACAATCGGGGGATTTTCAGGCTGGACAACTCTTTTAAAGAGTGCTGCAAAGGGAGTTAGAGCGGCTCAAGGCAAGGGAGAAAAAATCAAAATTGTAATTCATCTTGCAAATGGTGGAGATAAAGAACTTTATCGTTCAGTTTTTGATCAGGTAAAAAAAGCAGGCGTGGATTATGACGTAATTGGTCTTTCTTTTTATTGCTATTGGCACGGTGCAATTGCAGATCTTGTTGCAAACATGAAAGAACTGGCCAAAGTTTATAAAAAAGAAATGGTAGTTGTAGAAACTGCTTATGCCTTTACAAGCGAAGATGGAGATTCTCAGGGAAATGTATTTATGACTTACTCTGATGAAAATCACGGTTATTTACCTTCTGTTCAGGGACAGGCAACTGCTATCCGAGATGTAATTGCAGCTGTTGCAAGTGTTAATGGAGGTAGCGGTGTATTTTACTGGGAACCAGCCTGGATTCCGGTAGAAGGAGCTGGGCTTTCCACAACAGAAGGCGATACCTGGGAAAATCAATGTTTATTTGATTTTAATGGCCGGGCTCTTCCATCTCTTGCTGTATGGAATCTGGTATACGGTCGGGGTCAAGTTAAAAACGTATGGGGAGGTTCTGCAGAAAATGCCTCAGAATTTATTCCTTACGATGTAGAAGAAAAAATCCAACTTAAGACAACTCCAGCTACTGCTCCTAATCTTCCATCAAAAGTAAAACTTTTATACACAAATGATTCTGCTTCTATGACAGAGGTTTCCTGGGAAAATAAAGATTGGAAAAAAATAAAGAATGAAGGTCTTGTAGAAGTAAAAGGAAGTGTAAAGGGTTCTGATTATCAGGTAACTGCCTATGTAACAGTTTCAAATCAGGTAAATCTTATTACAGATCCATCCTGGGAAAGTGGAAAACTTGGTGAATGGAAATTAAATGGGCCAGGAGAAGCTTGCTTTGTAGAGAATAATAAAAACAACTCAAGAACTGGAAAATGGACTTACAAATACTGGTTAGACAGTGGGTTCAAATCAACACTTACCCGCAAATTTACTGACATACCAAATGGAACTTATACTTTTTCTCTTTGGGCCATGGGTGGTGGTGGAGAAAACCAAATAAGAATATTAGCCGCTGATTATGACGACAGTGGAAAACAGATTTCAACCAAAATTGAAAATACTGGTTGGAAAAATTGGGTACAGTACAGCATCGAAATTCCAGTAACAAGTGGCCAAGTTACCCTAGCTATCTATCTTGATACAAAATCTGGCTGCTGGGGAAATTTTGATGACCTCGAATTATATAAACACAATTAAAGAGTGAGGAAAAAATTATGAAAAAACTATTAACAGTTTTTACTTTACTTTCACTGCTTCTTCTTCCAGTTTTATTTGCTCAGGAAAGTGATGATTCAGAAGATTTTTACATTTCGCTTGATGAAGATTTTTCTCAAGTTACCCCTAGTGAAGAAAGTACTCCAGCTTCTTCTTCGGAAAAATCAAATATTGCTATGGGTTTATGGATTGAATCTTATAGTAAAAATGAATCTTTAATCCGTGATATTGCGAGTGGAGAAATTCCAGGTTATGAATTTGATAATTCACATTTAATTTCTTATGCAAACTGGTGGTTTTGGGGCAATATCACAAAAAACTTTCAGCTTGATGCAGAAATTGCCCTTTGGGATTTTGACAGAACTTTATATAAGGCAAACAGTTGGGGCTCTAATCCACCAGATATTTCCTTTAAGGATGGTTTACAATCTCTTACTTCAATGTTTTTCAGTCCAATCTATTACTGTAATGATGATGGCGTTGGTTCCTTTAATAAATTTGCTTTTAATATCACAACACCTATAGTAAAAACTAGATTGGGTTACGGGGCTCTAAAAGAAAATGGAATGTCGTCTTTTGAAGGAATTTTCAATGTAATTGACCGCTGGGATGATGTTGGGAACGGTTACCTTGAGATAAAAAACGGAACAATTCTTGAAGAACTTGGCAACTTTACAATTGATATCCTTGGTGCTTTGAGTACAATGCGCGGAACTTACGGCAGTTATAAGTATCTTGATGTTAAATATAAGGAAATTGTTGAAAGTGCTCTTACTTTTACAAGTTCTACTACTGCAACAAATGTCTTTGATTATTCTACAGCAGATGATAATGCAGCTTCCGCCTACCTCCTTGTAAGTCCATTTAGATTCTTAAAGTTAGAAGCCCATGCTCTTACAGCTTTTGGTACAAATATCACTTATGGTATGGATTCTTCTGCATTTGCTGGCCGTATTAGTTTTGCAAATGATATGGAAACAATCACCGCTTCTGTAATGCAATCTTATTCAGGAGCAAGTGCAGCAACAATTTGGGGAGATGATGATTCAATTGCTCCTGATACTGCTACAACTCAGATTGATGTAAGTGCTGATATTGGTAATATCCTTACACTGGGGCTTGATCAGGGAATAACCTTGAATACAGTTGAAGATCTTTCAAGTGGATTTTGGAATTTTAGAACACAGCCTAATTTAGATTTTTATCTTTCTGATTTAATCAATAAGGATATTTCTTTAGGTCTTTACGGAGTAATTGATGTTGATCGTCCAGAACTTTCAAAAAACAAGACAAATGTTTATGTACCTTACATCGAAGAAGTTGGAGTCGAAATCAATTGTGATGGACTTTTCCCTCTCTTACAAAAATTAACTGTAGATTATGCAATGCTTGCTGAATACAATACCTGGACCGCAAAAAAAGGTCTTAAGGTAAATACAATTTACCATTCTGTTATGGTAAATACTGATTTGACAGAAAATTTTAATGTTCATTTAGGTTCAATTATCAGATCAAATGAAGAAGATACAACAGTACCTTTTGCAATTGCCACTGGATTTTTCTTAAAGAAAACTCCTCTTCCAGGATCTCCTAAAATCTGGGCTCACTTTACTTATGGTATGAATCCTTATGAATGGTACAACTACAGCATGTATCGTCGTGATGATCCATCTCTTAATCCATCTCACAGAACTTATTTACTGAACACCTTAAATGAAAATACAAATACCAGTGAAGTAAGTGTTGGTTTTATTTGGGATATTCAATAAAGGAGGCCAAACATGAAGAAAAATATTTTTAAGACAATAAAAAGTGCTTTTATTTTATTGCTTTTTACAAGCCCATTTATTTTTGCTTCCTGTGCTGATTCAACAGGTTTGCACAATCAACATTCAGCGCAAGTAACTTTTATTTTTCAGAATTTTACCAGTGCAGAAGATGGAAGCTATTCTATCCCAGGAAATTTTAATGATTGGGATAATACAGAATCCACTATCACAATGAAAAATGGAAGTGGAAGTTCAAGTTCTTTTACCATTACTGAATCAAATATTCAGTTTACTTTAGTGCCGGTAAATAGTTGGACCAGAAGCTGGTATCCAAGTGTAAAAGGAAATGGAAACGATGGAACTCAGAACAAGTATCACAATTTTTATATTGATGGACTTGATCTGGATCAAAAGGAAATCACAATCACAATAAATGGTAATGCAGATTCATCTATACCAGAGGCTTCTTATTAATAGAAGAAATTAGAAGAAAAAAACTGCCATTATTAAATGGTAGAAAAATAAAAAAAATATCCATTAGGAGGATTATTATGAAAAAAAGAGTAGGATTTTTGTCAATTGTATTTTTACTTGCAATGACAATGATTATGGGATGTAATCACGATGGTGTTACTGATGAAGGTGGAGATTCTAATGGATCATCATCTGAAGAAACAATCACACTGACAATGAATTTCAGTGGTTTTACAATTCCGGGCGGAAGTGTAAGTGTTTATTACGGAAGCGAAGGTGATAACGGAACTTACGAAACTGTAGCTGCTACCGTAAATTCAGCAGGAAGTTCTGCTACTGCAGAGTTAAAGACAAGCTTAGCCAATGACTATAATTATTTCAACGAAATCGTAATCACTGTAAAAGATTCATCTGGAAATGAAATTGCAACAACTTATACAAATTATTTTGAATACAGCGAAGACGGAAACAGCCTTACTCTTACAAAGAAAACTTCTTCAACAATGACTGTAAGTCTGGTATTTGATGACTTTACTGCAGAAAAAGTAGTAGTTACTTATGGAGCTTCTGATGATGAAGAAAATCTTTTAGATGCTGAAGTAACAATTGCCGATGACAATGCCAGTGCAACTGCTAAAATCACAAATGACAACATCAACAGCTGGGGAAAACTCTATACCGTTGCTTTCTATGCTGATGCAGATGATACAGAAGCAATTTCTGTAGACTTTGTATCTAATTCTACTGGAGACACTGGTGCCTGGTTCGAATTTGCAGCTGATTCAACAATTACCATTCACTACAAGAAAACTGCTTCTGGAACTTCTCTCTATTCTAAAAGTATTACAGCAGACGGCGCTCTTTTACAGGTAGTTACAGCTGACCAGCTTTCTGCACTTTCACCTGCAAGCATCATCATTGAAGCAACAGATTGTGACTGGTCTGCAGTAAGTGGAGACTGGTGGCTTTCAGCTCATACAGATGAAAGTTGGTCAAACTCAACTACTGTAGCCTGGGTTTCAGACACCAACTACAAGGTAGAAATTACAGACTCAACCTTCATCTCAGCTGCACAAACTTCTGGTATTTATGTTGCCGGTACAAGCGGAATGACTTGTACCCTCACAGTTTCTTACACAACTGCTGAATAAAAAAAATGGCCGCTCAGAAATGGGCGGTCCTTAGGAGATAAAATATGAAAAAAATCATCGTCACACTTAGCACCTTAATTTTTGCAGCTGCAGTTATTTCTACCGCCTGCAATTTTTCTACAGATCCTGTTGAAGAAGAAGTTGTTGAAGAAAAGGACCAGCAAAATACAAGTCTTACAGCAGTCACTTTTGACGATGATTTTATTCGAGGCTTTGATGCCAGCGCTGTAGATTATTATGATATTGACTGGTACAACACCGATGGCACCCAGGCCGACTTTTTTGAAATTCTTGCTGCTCACGGAGTAAATACAGTCCGCCTTAGAATCTGGAATGACCCATCCCAGGCGGTAGAGGGGTCTGTCCCCGTAGGAGA
Source organism: Treponema sp. (assembly GCA_024682655.1). Taxonomy (GTDB): domain Bacteria; phylum Spirochaetota; class Spirochaetia; order Treponematales; family Treponemataceae; genus Treponema_D. Next base: position 15,080 of record JAIKYZ010000114.1, on the reverse strand, counting down.
CAACACTCTTGAACGCACTCTCCGTATGGCAAAAAGTGCAAAAGCCGCAGGACTAGATTTAATGCTGGACTTTCATTATTCAGACACCTGGGCAGATCCAGGAAAACAAATTGTACCTGCCGAATGGGAAGACCTCACTTCTGTAAGTGCTGTAGAAGAAGCCCTTGCAGACTACACAAAAGATGTCTTAAATGAACTCAAAGACATAAACTGCCTGCCAGAATACGTTCAGGTGGGAAATGAAATTAATAATGGAATATTACGCCACGATGGTTACAGTTCTGGAAAAGGAACTGCCTCTTCTTCCCCAACTTTTCCTCTGGGAACAGCCAAGGAAGACGGCTCAACATACAATTATTTAAAATACCTTGCTGCCGGCTGTGATGCAGTAAGAGATATTTCTTCAGATATAAAAATTGTTTTACATGTAGCTTCTTCATCATCTGGAAGTGATACAAGCACAATTTCTGCAATTGAAAGCTATGGAGTTGATTACGATATTATTGGACTTTCTTATTATCCTTGGGAAAGCACCCACGGAACAATTTCTGATATGAAGACTAAGGTTTCGAATTGGAAATCCAGCTACAATAAAAATGTAGTAATTGCAGAATGCTCAGGAATCTGGAATTATTCTTCTTCCGATACTTCTGACCTGGAAACAGAAACTTCACATATGATTGACCCAGATACTGGCTCAGTTTATTCAGATTTGACCATGGACTCTACCAGCACTTATATAACTGGTTCAATTGCAAACCAGAAGGCAATTGTACGTCACATAATGGATGCCGCTTATGATGCCGGAGCTTGTGGAGTATTTACCTGGGGTGGAGAAACAAGGGGAAGCTGGAAGTGGGCAATGTTTACCTGGGGTGGTGTTGCAATGGACAGTCTTGATGCCTTTAATTACACACCAGGCTCATCATCTTCTTCAAGCCAGACAAGTACACAGGAAATTTATTCAGGCAGCTACACCGCAGATGGAAATTTATCTCAGCTTTTGACATCAGATTATTTTTCAAATTATGAAATTACAAAAATTACAGTAAGCGCAAGTGATATAGACTGGGGATCTTCCACAGAATGGAGATGGCTCAAGGCCTATAGTGCAAATGACTGGGATTCTGCAGCTCTTACTCTTATTGATTATGAATATGATTCTTCTTCAGAAGACAAAAGTGAAGGTAGTGATAGCCTGTCTACTTCTTCTACAATATCTGACATTAAGACAAATGGTTTGTATATTGCAGGCACAAGCGGAATGACTTGCAAAATAAAGGTAACGGCAGAAGTGGAAGTAGAATAAGATTTTAAACAGATGATTTTTCTATTTTTATGGTCGCCCTCTACCTCCTGGAAGGCGGCCATTTTTAAATGATTTTATGATAGTAATAAATATCATATTGATTATCTTGACTTTATGTATAAATTTACTAAAATTAATTCTGTCTACTCGTGTTGATAAATTGTTGACTATTTACAATTATCACTCGAAAAGGTTTGTTGTTTATGAGTAAAGAGAATAAAAAAGTTACACAAAATGATGTTGCAAGAGAAGCTGGTGTTACAAGAAGTATGGTAAGCTATGTTATTAGCGGAAATACAGAACGTTCAGTTGCACCAGAAACAAGACAGAGAATTCTGGATGTTATAGAAAGACTTGGATATAGGCCTAACAAAGCTGCCCAGGCATTACAACAGGGAGACGTAGCCTTTGCATCAAGACAAATTGGTGTTGTTCTGTGTTCTCCTGATGTTTTTCGACGTCCTTACTATACAGAAATCATAGCCGGTATTCATACTGCTGCTCACGAAAAAAAATATCACGTAAGATTTATAAGATTTTTTGAAGAATTAAAAGATCCTATTTTATTTAATGAATTGATTCACGAAGAAGAAATCGGTTCCTTGATTTTAGTTAGTACAGATCAGTGTATGAAAGATGATTCAGATCGTGCCGTAATAGAAAAGATTCGTTCCCGTGTAAAAAAAGTTGTATGTGTAGAATGGCAGTATCCTGGTTTGAGTAGTATTAGTTTTGACCGCCGGGAAGCTGCAAGATTAGCAACTGAACACTTATATTTTAAGGGATATAAGGATATTGCTTATCTGGGACAAAATGATAACAGAATAGATGGTGTTAGGGCTTGTCTTATGGAACATAACCTTGATACAAGTCTTGAAAAAGTTTATATCGGTTCAGCATTTGATATGAGCGGTTCTTATGAAGAAATTAAAAAGATTTACGAAAAAACAAAAACTTTACCAAGAGCTATAGTTTGTGGTTCAGATGAAGTTGCAATTGGTATCCTTTGTTATTTAAATGAACAAAAAATAAAAGTTCCTCAGGAAGTTGCTCTAATCAGTATAGATAATATAGAAACATCAAGTTTTACAAATCCCCCATTAACTACAATGAATGTTCAAAAAACCGCCATGGGAAGTCGGGCTGTAGAAATGATTGTTAATGGAACAGCGCAACAGAATGAAAATGCTTTAGATATTTCTTTGCCTACAAATCTTGTAGAAAGAGCTTCCTGTTAGGTAATTAAATCTAAGTAAGCAAAATGCTTTTAGTCTGTATATTTTTTAATTTTCTCAAAATTTAAAATTTGATTTTTACCCTTAATAATGCATTTTTCTTTTGCCAAATTGGAATTTTCTTCTATATTAAAATAGATATGATAGATACAAAAAATAAAAAATTGACAGTTTTAGATTCAGTAATTAAGATTTTTGAAACTCTTGAAGGTTCAAAACTTTCGGAAGAAAGTATGAATAAAATCAGCCAGGAATTAACAGTTGTCCAGGATTATATTGGCTGTAGTCAGATTCAGGCTTGTCTTTTTGCTCTTATTTTTGCTCTCCAGAATAAAAGTGGAGATTCTGTTACTTTTCAAATGTTGGCTGATTATTTGGATGAATCTTTTTTGTATATTATTAAATATAAAAAAGATCTCAATTTCCTCTTACGGGAAAATTTGATTGATACAGCCCGTGGTGGTTTTGATAATTCCGAAAAAATTGCTTATGTCGTAAATAAGATGGTAAGTGACTGTCTTGTAGAAGACCGCCCTTTGAATAGAAGTAATTGTGTTAAAGATACTCAAGAAATTCTTTATGATATTACCGAATTAATTTGGGAACATGTTCGAAACGATATATCAAATAATGAATATATTTTTAGACTCAATGATTTGGAAAGTCGTTATGAAAAAAACGAAGTTATCAAAAATGTAAATAATAAATACCCAGATGATATTGATACCCGAGTTTTTATTTACAGCCTTTGTTTAAGAGTTGTAAATGGAAGTGATTATCAGGATAGCGACGAAGACCCATCAGGATTTGACTATCGCATATTTTCTGCTAAAAACCTGAATAAATTCAAAAACAAGATTATAGATGGAACTTATGAACCAATTAAAGATGGTTATGTTGGTAAAAAATTTATAAATGTTGATGGTGGCTTTGTAAGAAGAAGGTTAGGGGTTTGTCCAGTCTTTAGTCTTACTCAAAAAGGACTTGATTTATTCTTTGGCAGCGAAAAAGGTGAGTATGAAGCCGAAGATTCAAGCACCAGCGAGTTTGATTTCTTGCGCCAGTTCCTTTTGGAATTTGCAGCAAATTACGAAAATCATCAGAAATCTGTTGGAATGAAAAGGTCTTTACTCAGAAATGTAGAAAGACGTCATAATAATCTGGAATTTGTAAAAACAGCAAACACTCTTATTACAGACAGATTAAGCCGCTATATATTTTATGATTGCTGTAACGATTTTGTTGCCCTTAATGGCTGTTCATATCTTACTTCGACTTTGCAGGATATTTACGGGGATGACGAAGAATATTTTAAGAAAGTTCACGAATTCAAGGACGAAAAGAATTTCTTACAGACCGAAGGCTTTCTTATCCTTGAAAAAAATGAAAACATCAATAAATCAACTCTCACACTTTCAGATAGAACTTTTGAATTAATCTACGGTAAAAATGCAGATTTATATGTAAATAACATTTACGATAACAACATTATCGATTCAGAAAAATTAAAGGATAAAACTTTATTTTACCCAGAAAATGTTGAAAAACAGGTTTGTATGTTAAAAAAATCCCTGGAAAACAGCAATCTTCTGGCCATGCAAAAACGCCTTGGGGAAAAAGCTCTTCCAAAGGGAATTGCAGTTTTACTTTACGGGGCTGCTGGTACTGGTAAAACAGAAAGTGTTTATCAAATTGCTAAGGCCACAAAAAGAAAAATCTACCATGTTGATATTTCCGAAACAAAATCAATGTGGTTTGGCGAAAGCGAAAAATTAATCAAAAAGGTTTTTACAAATTACAAAAATCTTTGTAAAACTTGCGAACGCCATCACGAAAATACTCCAATTCTCTTATTCAACGAAGCTGACGCCATTATTTCAAAGCGTAAAAGTGTAGACTCTGGAAATGTTGCCCAGACAGAAAATGCAATTCAAAATATCATTCTTGAACAAATGGAAAATTTGGACGGAATTATGATTGCCACTACCAACCTTTGCGAAAATATGGATAAGGCTTTTGAACGTCGTTTCTTATTCAAGATTAAATTTGATAAACCAGGATTAAAAGAAAGAACTTTAATCTGGAAAGATAAACTTTCAATTTTGAATGATAAAGAAGCCGAAGAAATTGCCCGTAAGTATGATTTTACCGGTGGCGAAATTGATAACATTGTCAGAAAATGCGAAATCGATGAAGTAATTACCGGTGAAATTCCTAATCTAAGTAAAATTGAAGATTTGTGCAAACACGAAAGACTTGCTACACAGGAAAATCACACTATGGGATTTACCCTTTGATAACTATAAAAAAATAGTTATAAATTTTTCTTTTTCCTCCAAAAATTATTATATTAATCTTTGGAGGAACTTATGTTCTGTGGAATGTCATTTTATCAGATTTGTGCCTATTTTTTTGTTTATTCATTTATAGGTTGGGTTGTTGAAGTAGCCTTTCATGCAGTTTCTTTGGGAAAAGTTGTTAACCGCGGATTTTTAAATGGGCCTGTTTGTCCGGTTTATGGCTTTGGAATGCTTGCGGTTCTTTCAATTGCTCATTTTATTCCATTAAATGATGCGGGCCAGATTAATACTCTTTTACTTTTTCTGACAGGTGTTGTTTTTACTACCTTAGTAGAACTTTTTGCCGGCTGGATTTTAGACAAAGCATTTCATGCAAGATGGTGGGATTATAGCGATGTGCCCTTAAATCTTAATGGTTATATTTGCTTAAAATTTTCTATCATCTGGGGCCTTGCCGTTTTACTGGCCGTAAAATTATTTCATCCACTTATTCAAAATTATCTTGTTTCTGTTTTTCCACAAAAACTTGGCTGGATTTTAATAGCAGTATTTTTCTTACTTTTGTTTACAGATCTTGCAATTACAATTGTAATTGTTGCCGGTTTGAATAAAAATCTTAAGAAAATTGACGATTTACAGAAAGTTCTTCGTAAGCCTTCTGATAAAATGAGTGAAATAATTGCAGAGGGAACTTTAAAAGTTTCTACTTCCGTTGAAGAAGCCAAAGTTCAGGCCGCACTTGGTAAAGCTGAATTAAAAGATTCTATTGATGAAAGGAAAAATCAGCTTGAAGAATACAAAAGAGAAAAAGAAAAGCAAATTGCAGAACTCTTTAACAAGAAAAAATGGGGAACTCGCCGCCTCTTAAAAGCTTTCCCAAAAATGAAGCACTCAAAATACAGCGAAACATTCCAGGATGTAAAATCATATTTACAATCTTTCAAAAAGAAAGATAATAAAAAATCCTAAACTTCAATAATTTTATACATTGGCTCAGATTCCGGGTGGAGTTCTAAAATGTGTTTTTCACAATTCAGCATTTCACTCGGATCGTGGGTAACGTGAAGCAGGGTAGTAGTTTTTTGGGCCGCAATCAATTCAAGAAGTTCAAGAATTTTACCTCTGTAGTTTTCATCCAAACCGTGGCAAGGCTCATCTAAAATCAATATTTTTGGAGATTTTACTACGGCACGCAGAATTAAAACGGCTCTTTGTTCTCCGTAACTAAGATTTCCAAAGTTTTCATCAGCTCGGTCCTGAAGTTTTGCAAGGCTCAGCCATTTTTTTGCAGTTGAGATTTCTAAATCACTGGCCTTTCCGTAAAGCCCAATGCTGTCTCTTAATCCACTGATAATTACATTTAGTAAAGAAGTTCCGCCAAGCATTCTATATTCAACGTGCATTCGGTAAGAAACAATCCCAAGATTTTTTTTGATATCCCAGATACTTTCTCCAGAACCTCTTTTTCTTCCAAACATGTAGATTTGGTTACTGTAAACCTGTTGATTATCGCCGGTTATTAATTCAAGGAAGGTTGTTTTTCCGCTGCCGTTGGGTCCCCGTATGAGCCAGTGTTGGCCTTCAATTAACTGCCAGTTTAAATTTTTTAGAACTTTATTATCGCCCCAGCCAACATTTACATTTTTCATATCAACAAGGATTTTTGAGGGGTCTGTCCCCTGGGGATTTAGAGAATTTGAGGGGTCTGTCCCCTTTGTAAAATCACTTGCCGCCGAGGGGTCTGTCCCCCTGCTTTTTTGTAAATTTTCCGAGGGGTCTGTCCCCACAATCTTAAAAAAAGAGTCTTTTAATTCAATTTTTTCCTGATCAAAATTATTGGCACTTTGATTTAATTTTTTTAGATAATCTTCTTTACATCCGCAAAAACTAACTTCCTTATTAGAAAACTCAATCACATGCGAAATATTTTCTGGGATTTCATTCCAGCGTTCCATTGCCAAAATGATATGAGGAAAAGTATTATTTTCAGAGTTTTTTATCTGTCTTGCAGTTATGGAATTAAAGAATTCGAGTAAAATTGTACGGCTTTCTTTATCAAGGCCCGCAAAAGGGTCAGATAAAATTAAAAGTTTTTTTCCTGAAATTAGGGCCCGGGCCAGTAGGGTTCGGCGAATCTCCCCGGTAGACATATATTTTAGCCCCCGGTCAAGAATTTTTTCTATACCGCATAATTTTATGGCAGGATCCTTCTCCAAATTTTTTGCAAATTCCGGAAGATCAGAATTTTTTTTGATTGAATTATCTAAAGCCTGGCTAATAAAAATTCTTCCGCTTCTTCCGTGATCAACTCCGCCTTCAACATAATCGCTTTCGTCATTATTTCTTTCTTCTTCAATAATTTTTGCAGCTCTTTCCAAAGAAACAATCTCAACAGATTTTTCAAAAGACGAGGAATAAAAAGAATCCTTTTCTGTTAGGGGTCTGTCCCCCAGAGGTCGGTCCCCGTTAATTAATAGGGGTCCGTCCCCACAATTTTCTCCATTTTCAACAAATCTTACACCAGTTTCCTTTGCCAGGGCCTTAAGAAATTCTGCTTTTCCGCCACCGTTTGGGCCAATTACAAGCCAGGCCTGTCCACTTTCAAAAGCCCAGTTGATATTTTGAATTAAAACTTCCTTTGAATTTTCAATTCTGCAATTTTTTACAGTTATAAGATTCTTTTTCATAAGTTTGTTTTAGCACAAATTAAGATTATATAAAACTGATGACTAAGAAATAATTATTTAGTAAAATGGAAGTATGAGTGAAACAAAAGATTTATGTCCTTGTGGTTCAGGAAAAAAATACGGCGAATGCTGCGAACCAATTATTAAGGGTAGTGTAAAAGCTCCAACTGCCGAAGCTTGTATGCGTGCTCGTTATTCTTCTTATGTAAAGCACGAAATTGATTTTATTATTTCTTCATGTGAAGAAGGTGATGGAATTGCCGAAATTGACAAAAAGGCAACAGAAGACTGGAGTCGTCAGTCTCAGTGGAATGGCTTAAGAATCCTCCGCACAGAAAAAGGCGAAAAAGATGACGAAGCTATTGTAGAATTTGAAGCTGATTATACATTACACAACATGCACGAAGTTCATCACGAAATTTCAGCTTTCAAGAAAATTAATGATGACTGGAAATATGTTGCAGGAAATGTAATTCCAACTACAGTAAAACGTGTTGGTGCAAAAGTAGGACGCAATGATCCTTGTCCATGCGGAAGTGGAAAAAAATATAAGAATTGTTGCGGAAGATAAAATCTGGACTTAGATAATTCCAATTTTTTCTATATACAATAACGGTCCTGACGCAAATCTTATGATTGCAGTTTAAGGGCCGTTTTTATTTGGGGATTATAAAATGACAAAGTTTATAACAGGATTTCATTCAATAGAAGAAAAAGTAAGAGCCTTAAAAGACGATAAAAATCAAAAAGAAATAAAGATTTATTACAGTAAAGCCGGTCCCAGAGTAAAAAAAATACTGGAAGCAGCCAAAGAAACTTCAATTAAGGTATTTCAGAAAACAGAAGCAGAATTGGATCAAATGGTTTTAGAACTAGACCAAGCTTTAAGGGACCACCGTGGAATTGTAATGGAAATTCCAAATAATCAAAAAAAGACCGCTAATTTAGTAGATTTTGATTCCTGGATTAAAATCCACAGTCAGGATAAAGATAAGCACGAAACAGTTGTTATTCTCGATCGCATTACAGATCCTCACAATGTAGGAGCAATTTTAAGATCCTGCGATCAATTTGGCGCAAGTCTTGTAATTATTCCAGAACACAAAAGTGCCAGCGATATTGCCGGAAACGAAGTAATCGGAAGAACAAGTGCAGGTGCCTCGGCCTGGGTTCCAATTTCTATTGTTACAAATGTAGTACGTGCAGTAGAAGAATTAAAGGAAGCCGGTTTCTGGGTTTATGGTGCAGATGCCGGTGGAGAAACCTGTGGTCAAATTGAATTTGCAAAAAAATCTGTTATTATTATGGGAAGCGAAGGTTCAGGAATTGCAAGCCTTTTAAGCAAACAGTGTGATTCAATAGTTTCAATTCCAACCTGCGGAAAAATTGACAGTTTAAACGTGTCTGTGGCCGCTGGTGTACTTTTATACGAATTATACCGTCGACAAAAAATACAATAGATGTCATAATGTCTTAAAGCAGGAGAAAACTATGTCTAGACAAGATGAAATTGCAGCAAAAGCTGTTCGTAAATCCACTCTAAAATCAATTAAATGTAAAAAAAGAGCAAGAATCAAACAGCTCAAAGAAGATTATGAAAATGAGTTGCGCGAAGTCGAAATTGAATATGCAGAAAATCCAGAACGCTTAAAAGCAAAGTTTGCTGCAGAAGATTTTGCAAAATCCGAAAAAGCAAAAAAACGTGCAGAACGTAGAATTGCTAAGGAAAAGAATATAATCGAACTTCAGAAAAACGAAAGACAACTTTCTGTTGCCGAAGAAGTTGGCTCTTCAATCGTTCAGGGAATCGGTGCTTCCTTATTTATTGCCGCAACAGCAATCCTCGAAACAATCGCCGTTAGCAGATTACAGTCCTTTGTTTCTTTAACAACAGTCTTTTATGCCCTCTTTGGTGGTGCAATGATTTTAATGTACATTTTCTCAGTATTAAAACACGCACTTGTAAACATCAGAGCAAAGCAGGTTTTCAATAGACTTACACATGTATTTGCTTATGCTTCACTTGCCTTGGGTTATGCAGTTTATTCCATCACAAAAGTTCAGGGCCTTCGCGGTTGGATTCTTTTTGGAATTGTTTGTGCCATCGTTTTAGTCGAAATCATCATGTATTCGGTTGCCGGTTCAAAATACGAAATTGTAAATTCAGTTTTGTGTGCAATTGCCGCTTTTTCCGGAATTATCGTTTCAAAAAATCTCTACATGGCACTTTCAACAAGAAGTTTTGCAATGTTATGTGCAGCCGCAGCCTTCTATTTAATCGGCTTTATCCTCTATTGTTTGAAAAACATAAAATATATGCACCTCATCTCTAACATTTTTATGTTAGGTGGCGGAGTATATGTTTTCTTCTCAATGTTATTCATCTAATATTTGGGCGAAACCACTTTCCAACTCGTATTTCGGAGCTTGCTAGCGCGCGGTCCTAGGGACTCCCTGGCGGGCCTCCTCAATTCTCGCGCCGGCTTTAACGGGCCGGGCAAAAATGCCCCCACTTATCATTTCATAATAAATAAAACCACTCTTATAAAAGTCAGGATTATACTGAACCAAAAAAAAATTTAAAAAAAAACTGATATGACGTACTATCAAATAGATTTAAAAAAAATAAATTTAGTATAATGAGGCAGATAATAAAAGTTATTATCAAAAGGAGATTTGTAATGAAAAAAAATTTAAAGTACTGTTTTGTTGCTATTACTTCATTGTTTCTCATTCTGATTTTTTCGGGATGTGATTTTTTTATGGGGCCTACTTATGATTTTTGGCTTGATAAATATAATTATTCTGAACTTGTAGAGGAAAACAGTAGTATTTCTAACTTAGGCGACGGCTATTATTACTTTGATGAAATGGATGAAGAAGAATTTAGCTTATTTAACTGTACAACTTCTACAAGTGGTTATACCCCAATGACTGAAGCTCAACTAAAGTCTTATTTAATTAATTTAGGTTTTGATACAGGTACAGCTGATGAGGTTAAAAAAGGTTTTTTGAATAATACCCACGCAATTATGTTTTCCCGCACCGGTAATGTAGTATATGTTATAATTAAATAGATTTTACTTTTCGTATTCCCTGAGATATTTTTCTTATCTCAGGGATATTTTTTATTTTTTGAATTGACAAAGAAACGAAAAGTGTCATAATGTCCCTAAAAGTTAATTTTAAGAGGATTTTATGAATATTTTAAAAAAGATTTATTGTCGAACTTTTCAGGCTGCATTTAAGCTGGCTTTACCAATTTTACCTTATACCACTCCAAAAATTTTAAATAAGGTAGAAGATTTACCAGAAGAATTCCTAAAAAGAAAAATCAGTAAAATTATGCTGGTTACAGATTCGGGGTTAAGGGCTATTACAGCTAAATTGGAAGAACTTTTACCAGAAAAAGGAATAGACTGTATTGTTTATGATGGAACCGAAGCCAATCCAAAAGTTTCTAACGTAGAAGAAGCCCTAAAAATTTACAAAAGTGAAGATTGCCAGGCTCTTATTGCTTTTGGCGGAGGTTCTTCAATGGATTTAGCAAAAGCCCTCGGAGCAAGAGTTGTTTATCCAAAAAGAAGTCTAAATCAGATGAAGGGAATTCTTAAAGTTAGACGAAGATTACCTTTACTGGCTGCTATTCCAACTACAGCGGGGACTGGCAGTGAAGTTACTCTGGCCTCTGTAATTACTGATGACAAAACTCACTACAAATATGCAATAAATTCCTTTCCTTTAATTCCAAAAATTGCAGTTTTAGATCCTAAAGTTACTTTTACTTTACCAAAATCCCTGACCGCTTCTACTGGAATGGATGCCCTTACACATGCGGTTGAAGCTTATATTGGAGGTTCAACTACACGTCAAACCAGAAAGTGGGCAAAAGATGCTGTCACTTTGATTTTCCAAAACATTCTTACAGCCTATAATGAACCCGAAAATGCAAAAGCCAGAGAAAATATGCTTATTGCTTCAAATTATGCCGGTAGTGCTTTTTCTCAATCTTATGTAGGTTATGTTCATGCAGTAGCTCATTCTCTTGGCGGCGCTTATAATGTTCCTCATGGATTAGCAAACTCTGTTTTACTTCCTATAGTTTTAAAGGAATACGGTAAAGCTTGCTGGAAAAAATTAAGTCAGCTGGCAATTTTAGTTGGGCTTGCAGATAAAAATCAAAGTCAGGAATCTGCCGCTAATAAATTTATCGATGCCATAAAAGATTTGAACAAAAAACTTGGTATTCCTGAAACTTTAAAAGGAATTAAAGAAGAAGATATCCCTGAATTATCCCGAAGAGCAGACAAGGAAGCAAATCCACTTTACCCGGTACCAGTTTTATGGGATGCAAAGGAACTTAAAAAGTTTTACTATATGGTAATGGAAAAATAACAAATTAACAAATTAAAGGAAGAAAAAATGACTAAAGAAGAAATTAAAGAAATAGTAGAAAAACAAAGAAATTGTTTTTTAAGGGGACAGACCCTTCCTGTAAAAAATCGTTTACAGGCCTTAAAAAAATTACACAAAAACATTCTTTCAAAAGAAAAAGAAATTGCCGCTGCTCTTACTCAAGATTTAGGAAAAAGCGAAGCAGAAGCTTTTATGTGCGAAATTGGACTTGTCCTTTCTGAAATTTCTTACATGATAAAACATACACCTAAATATGCTAAAGATAAAAAAGTTTCAACTCCATTAACAAATTTTCCAGCTTCAAGTTTTGTAAAATCAAGTCCTTATGGAAATGTTCTTATTATGAGTCCATGGAATTATCCTTTTTTGTTAACTATGGATCCTTTAGTTGATGCTTTAGCTGCTGGAAATACAGTTCTGGTAAAACCAAGTGCTTATTCTCCTGCAACAAGTCAGGTGATTGAAGATTTAATAAAAGAAACTTTTTCTTCTGAATATGTTTCTGTTGTTAGAGGTGGTCGTGCAGAAAATGCCTGTCTTTTGGAAGAAAAATTTGATTATATTTTCTTTACAGGAAGTCAGGCGGTTGGAAAAGAAGTTTTGCGTAAGGCTGCAGAACATCTAACACCTGTAACACTGGAACTTGGCGGAAAATCACCTTGTATTATTGATTCTTCGGCAAAAATCAAACTTGCAGCAAAAAGATTGGCCTGGGGAAAATTCTTAAATTGTGGACAAACTTGTGTAGCCCCAGATTTTGTACTTTGTCATTCTTCGGTAAAAGATGAATTCATAAAGGCTCTTATAAAAGAAGTAAAAGCTCAGTATGGTCAAAATCCACTGGACAATAAAGATTATGGAAAGATTATAAATCAAAAACATTTTGACCGCCTTAATTCTTTAATTCAAAAAGAAAAAGTTGTACTTGGTGGAAATAGCAGAAAAGAAAGTTTACAGATTGAACCAACAATTATGGATAAGGTAAACTGGCAGGATCCTGTTATGGCAGAAGAAATCTTTGGTCCAATACTTCCAGTTTTAACTTTTGATTCTTATGACGAAATCTACAAATTATTAAATGGAAGACAAACTCCTCTGGCATTTTATATTTTTAGTCAGAATAGAAAAATTATCAAAGAATTTACAAGCCGCTTCCCATTTGGCGGTGGCTGTATAAACGATTGTGTAGTTCACCTTGCAACAAATAATATGGGCTTTGGCGGTTGTGGAGAAAGTGGAATGGGAGCCTATCACGGAAAAGTCGGATTTGATACTTTCTCTCATAAAAAGAGTATTGTAGATAGAAAAACTTTTATGGACGTTCCTTTAAGAAATCAGCCTTATTCAAAGGCCAAAAGATCAATTTTAGGAATATTCCTTAAATAAAATCTAAAATCAAAATATCAAAATTTGCAAAAAAAAGAGTTCCTTATAATCAAATACCGCAGGTTGTTTCAACAACCGAGGATATTTGATTCGCAATATAAGAGTTTCGCAAGAAACTCTAAGTTAAATTGAATGGCGATATTTCAGCCATTCAATTTAAACATCCGTTGAAAATCAGCGGACTCTTTTTTTTTAGGCTAGCGTTTTATTAAACTTTAAATAAGTCAATTTCATTTCCAATCTTATCAATTGAAGAATTCATTTCTTCTGCAACATTTGAAAGAGTTGCCCCAGTTTCATTTATTTTTCTGGCACCTATAGACATTTCACTTACACTTTCTTTCATTGTAAGGGTTGCATTCTGTAGGTTTTGAATTTCCTGAAGAATTGCCTTATTTCCTGCAGACATTTCACTTGAAGCAATTCTAACTTCCTGTGTGCTGTCATTCATGGTATGAAGGGCTTCGCCAATCTGCTTACTACCAATTGTCTGTTCTTCCATAGCACTTTTGATTTGACGTACAAGTTCGTCGGTTTCATCAATATTTTTAGAAACCTGCTGGAAGGCACTGTTAGATTCTTCAGAAGCTTTTACAACACTTTCAATAGATTCACGTATGTTATCAAGCTGAAGTCCAATAGTTCTTGATTGTTCTGAAGAAGTTTCCGAAAGTTTACGAATTTCATCTGCAACAACCGAGAATCCTTTTCCTGCATCACCGGCGTGAGCGGCTTCAATTGCAGCATTCATGGCAAGAAGATTTGTTTGTTCTGCAATGTTGGCAATTACGGTGTTTGCATCCTGTAACATTTCAGACTGATCTTTGATTGATTCAATTTTAGTATTTACATCATCTTGAAGGGCAGTACCATTTTTTGCGTTTTCTTCAAGTTTTTCAAAAGATTGAGCCATTTTATCAACAGATTGATTTACGCTGGAAATATTACCAATCATTTCTTCTACTGCGGCAGAAGCTTCAGTTACGCCGGAAGATTGATTTTCAATCATGTGTTCAAGGGATTCAATGTTTGAAGCAATTTCATTTACCGCTCCGGCAGTTTCTTCTACACTTGAAGATTGTGAAAGAATCTGATTATTTACACTTTCGATATTTGCAATAATTTCTGTGATTGCAGCTGTTGTATCCTGAGTGATATTGTTCATCAGTTCTTTTGAATCAGAAAGATTTACTTTAGAGTTCTTGAGTTGTGACATAATGGAATGTAATTTTCCAGTAAATGAATTAAATCCTTCTACAACATCTCCAACTTCATCTTTTGAACCAACTTTAAGTCTTCTTGTTAAATCTGCATTTCCACTGGCAATATCAGTAATAGCCGATTTTAGATTTTTGAGTGGTCTTATAGAAAAACGAATTACAAGTCCGGAAATTACAAGGGTTAGAATAGTCATCAAAACAAATATAATTATAATATTTATCTTCAAGGCATTATTTTTTTCTTCAAAATCAGCAAAAGGTATAGAACAGGCGGCAATCCAATTTGTATTTGGAATTCTTTCCCAGGCGCTCATCCAATGTTTGCCCTGATCTTTATAAATATCGTGGCCAGTTTCTCCAGAAAGCATATAAGTTAGATGATCTCCTAAAGAAGTTCCCTGATTTTGACTTTCAATTTCAGAAAGATCTTCAACTGCTACTTTCCAATGATCTTCATTTGCCAAAGTGATTTTTGTTGCGGCAGAAATTACATAAGGCATCCTGTTATTAGAAATAGGATGTTCCAG
>JAIKYZ010000034.1 GCA_024682655.1 Treponema sp. | reverse complement strand
TCGGTTGTTGATACAACCTGCGGTATTTGATTTTAAGGAAGAGTATTTTTATTAGAATTGCTTACTTTCGTCGTATGGAATTGTAAGAATGAAACTTGAACCAACATTAATTTCTGAAATTACATTGATTTTCCAGTTATGAGTTTCAATAATATCTTTTACAACTGAAAGGCCCAGTCCCATTCCTTCTTCTCGGCGGGAATTTGTTGCCCGGTAGAATAAGTCAAAAATATGTTTTAAATCTTTTTGATCAATACCCATTCCAGTATCTCTTACAATAAGCATAACATTGGAATTTTCCAGGTAAGAAATCATCTCGATTGTATCATTATCTTTTGTGTACCTAAGGGCATTTTGAAATAAATTTTCTAAGGCACGTCTTGCTAAATCAACGTTCATTGGAATTTTTATTTCTTTTTTTATATCAATGTTACAAACAATATTTCTTTTGAATACGTTTGCCATAATCTCTGATTCTTTAGCAAAATCCTTGAGTAAATCAGTAATTGAATTCATTGTAAGACTGGCTCTTAATTCGCTGGTATTTAATTTCATATAGCTGATTAAGGTATCAATCATACTTTCAAGTTGATTTGTTTTTGTTGAAACTAAGCAAAGTGAATCATGAATTTCATTTTTATCACTTATAATTCCGTCTCTTATGGCTTCAATATAACCTTTTATGATAGAAACTGGGGTTCTTAAATCGTGACTAATTCCCATAAGGAATTTATTTTTTCTTTCCTGTCCTTCCAATAAAGAAAGTCTCATTTTTTCAAGACAATCAAGAATAGAAGTGATTTCGTTTAAGTGTAGTAATTCTCTTTTAGAACCTGAAAAAACTGGGGTTTCAAGATTTCCTTCGGATAATTCCTGAGTCTGTTTTTCGATTTTGACTATGGAAGTAGAAATATTTCGGGAAATAAAATAAATCATTATCAGAGAAAAGATAATCAATATTATAAAAAATACAAAAACCAGGAAATTCAGGAGGTTTCTTACAAAAAAAGGATTTTCTTTTCTTAAAGTTCTGGTAATTAAAGTAGTCCCTTTTCTATCTAAGTTAGGCGAAGTAATCTGATAGAAATACCTTGAGGCTGAATTTGTAATAAAATTAATTATCTCTTCATTTGTAACTTTTGACTCAAGAGTGTAATAGGGCATTGTAGAATAAATTATTGTCCCGTCAATATCAATTAAAAGTGATTGTACATCTCTTGGAAGATCTTTAAAAAGTGCTTCTATATTTTCAATATCATTATTTGAGAATTTATTTTTGTCTAATCTCTTAATTTTTTGATAGCCTTCTGTTAAATATCTATCTGCTGAAATTAAGTATTGTCTAAAAACTATATAACTTACACAAAGTATTGGTATTAAACTGATAAAGATAATCAGGGCAGTAAACTGCTTTTTAATTTTCATGTCTTTGAATGCAATCCTTATTAAAAATGTAACCCTTTCCGAACTCTGTTTTTATATAGTACATTTCTTTACCGTTGCTTTCTAATTTTTTTCTTAATCTCTGAATGTAAACAGCAACAGCAGTAATATCGCCAAATTCTACCTTCCATACATCTTGATAAATTTTTTCTGGAGATAAGATCTGACCTGCATTCTTAACTAAATATTCTAATACTTCATATTCCTTTGTTGATAAAGGAATCTTAGCATTACCTTTTTTTAATACACATGAATTTAAAAGCAAAGTATAGTCATCAAATACAATTGAATCTTCTGCCTTTGCTGTAGCAGAAGATTGACGTCTTAAATTTGCCTGAATTCTAGCAACTAAAACGCTAGGAGAAAATGGTTTTGTGATAAATTCATCAGCACCAACACCCAGACCTTTTATAATATCTTCATCTGTGTCTCTGGCTGATAATATCATAACCGAAGGCATATTTAGAGAGAATTTTTCCTTTATTGTTTTTAAGAAATCAAATCCACTCATTCCTGGAAGATTCAAATCCAATAATATTAAGTCAGGTAAGTTTTCCTTAGACAATTCTTTTAATGCGTCTTCTGCGTTAAAATACTGTTTAGTTTCGATATCTGATTTTTTCAGATACAAACATACCAAATTTGAAATTGACTCTTCGTCTTCGATTACAACTACTTTTGAATTATTACTCATCATTTTTTCCCCGTTTTCCTTAATTTATATGATAAAGCTATAAAAGTCATATAATTTTTTGTTTTTTGATAGTTTGCTTTATTAATTAATACTTTAAATATTTATAGCTGGAAAATTAATTTAGCATATAGGAAATTTTACCTTAATTAATTTTTAACTTACCTGTAAAATTGTAATTGAAATATAGAAAAAAAAGTTTATAATATTAATATTAAAAATGGTGTCTAATATGATTGATGTCATACGTTTGGATGGGAAAAAAATTTGGGTGAATCCTCATATGATTGAATACATGGAAACAAGTCCTGATTTAACACTTACAATGTTATCTGGAAATAAAATCATAGTTCGAAATTCCCCTGAAGAAATAAATAATAAGATAATCGAATACCGAAATAAAATTGGTATAGACAGGCAGGAAGTCTTATAATCTAGAAAGTAAGATTTTCTCAGTGAGAGGTATTAAAAAATGGATATAGCTACAATAATTGGTATTGTTGGTGGTGCTGCCATGATCGTCATGTCAGTTGTTACTTCTGGTGGTACAATGGGAGGAATTATTGATGTTCCTTCTGCAGCCATGACAATTGGTGGTTCTTATTTTGCCATGTTTATTGCGGCTCCATTAAAAAAAGCTCTTGGAATGTTCAAAATCATGGGTAGAGCTTTTAAAATTCCTGATTTTGGTGAAAAAAATATAGTTACAAATATGCAGGCCCTTTCTGAAAAAGCCAGACGTGAAGGTATTCTTGCTCTGGAAGATGGTCTTGATGATCTTGAAGATCCTTTTATGAAAATGGGTTTACGTCTTGTAGTTGATGGTACTGATGGAAATATCATTCGTGCAATTATGGAAAACGAAATGAACCAGACAGAAGCCAGACATATGGACTGGATTGGACTTATCAATGCCTGGGCCGGATTTGCTCCTGGTTTTGGTATGATGGGTACTGTAGTAGGTCTTATTGGTATGTTAAACAACCTTGAAGATAAATCATCTTTGGGTCCTAACATGGCCGTTGCCTTGATTACAACTCTTTACGGTTCCATGATGGCCAACTGGTTGATTACACCATTTGCTACAAAATTACTTGCGCACAACTCTCAGGAAATGCGTTCAAAAGAAATGATTATCGAAGGGGTACTTGCTATTCAGGCAGGTGAAAACCCTAGAATTATGGCTCAGAAACTTCTTACTTATCTTGATCCAGTTACAAGAAAAGCAATCGAAGCTGATGTATTAAAAGATTAGAGTTTAGGAAATATAAATGGGAAAGAAAGCTAAAGCACCTGAAAAACCATCCGCTGCCTGGCAAGGTACTTATGGTGACATGATTACATTAATGCTCTGCTTCTTCGTTATGTTGTATAACCCTTCGGAAGTAGACGTTACTCAGTTAGCCACTATAACTCAATCTTTACAGATGAATGAAACTGAATCGGTTTCTGGTGGATTGTCTTTATCTGCAGGAAGACTTTCAGATTTAGGAAATAATATAAATTCACTTCCTTCGCTTGAAAAAGGAAAATCCCTGGGCTTGGCTAAGAAAAAGGCTGTAAGTTTATTTGCCCCGGATGTTAAATCAAATAAAATCACAATTACAAGTGATGAAAGAGGTCTTATTATTACACTTCTTTCTGATAATTTTTTTGATGAGGGAAGTGCTGAATTAAATATTGATGAAAGCCGGGAAACTTTATTAAGACTTTCAGAATTTTTTAATTCTCCTGAAGTGGCAGACAAAAGATATAGAATCGAAGGGCATACTGACAGCACCCCGGTTGATTCAAAATCAATTTTTCCAAGTAACTGGGAATTATCTGCAACAAGAGCCGTTAATGTTTTGCATTATTTAGCCGAATATGGAGTAAGGGAAAATAGTTTTTCCGTTGCTGGTTATGCTGATACAAGACCTAAATTTTCAAATGATACGGCCGAAAGTAGGGCATATAATAGACGAGTAGATATAATAATTCTAGACGAAGGACATTTTTAATGTTACTATTTAATAACATTGTAATTTGCTGGAGGGGAAATGGCAGACGAAAATGATGTAAACCTTGGCGATGAAGCTGGAGAAGAAGCAGTTTCAACAAAAAAAGGTGGAAAATTAGGTAAACTTTTTTCAGGTTTTTTAAAGTGGATAATTATTGGAATCGCTGCAGTAATAATTATTGTAGTTGTTGTTGTCGTAACAATTAAGATTGCAAGTAATAATAAATCCTCTGTAACTTCAATCCCATCATCTGGAGAATATGTATCTGGTCAGCGTGAAATTTTTGACTGGTACACATCTTTGGGAGTTATTCAAACTGTAACTTGTGATGATCCTCCTGCTACTGTTAGAGTTGATTTGGCTTTAGCTTATAAAAAAGACGATAAGGCAACTTCAACTGAAATTACACAGAGAACTGTAGAATTAAAATCATATTTAAGAAGATATTTTACAGGTAAGACAGCAGATGAAATGAAAAATCCAAACAATGAAGATGCTCTGGAAAATGAAATTAAAAATGGTATTAATGATAAAATACTGAGTAGTTCTAGAATCCGTGATGTAAAATTTTTGCAGAAGGATGTAATAGAACAAAACTAATCTGATTAGCAAATTTGATTAGTTTGTATTTAATAAGGTGGATATTGGATGAACGAAGTTCTTTCACAGGATGAAATTGACCAGTTGCTTACTGCAATCAGTTCAGGTGATTCTGATGCTGATAACTTTACACCGGTCAATAGCACAAAAAAGATAAAAATATATGACTTTAAACGTCCTAGTAAAATCTCAAAAGAACAGTTACGTACGGTTTCAATTATGCATGAAACCTTTGCTCGTTTAACCACAACTTCATTATCAGCTCAGTTACGATCTTTAGTCCAGGTCCATGTTGCTTCTGTAGATGAACTTACCTACGAGGAATTTATTCGTTCTATTCCTACACCAACAACTTTGGCCGTAATTAATATGGATCCTTTGAAGGGTAATGCCGTATTGGAAATTGACCCTGCAATTACTTTCTGTATGATTGACCGTCTTTTTGGTGGACGTGGTGCTACTACAGGAAATAAAAACCGAGATTTAACAGATATTGAACAAGAAGTAATGGAAGGTGTTATTGTTCGTATTCTTGCAAATATTCGTGAAGCCTGGACTCAGGTAATTGATTTGAGACCAAGATTTGCTCAGATTGAAACAAATCCACAGTTTGCACAGATTGTACCTCCAAACGAAATGGTCGTACTTGTAACACTCGAAACTAAAGTTGGTGAAGAAGAAGGAATGATGAACTTTTGTATTCCTTATCTTGTTCTTGAACCAATTGTTTCAAAACTTTCTTCACAATTCTGGTTCTCTTCTGTTAGAAAAAATACAACAACCCAATATTTGGGCACAATTAAACAGCAACTTACCAGTGTTGATATGGATGTTGTTGCTGATATTGGTACTATTAGTTTACCAATCCAGGATGTTTTATCTTTAAGGGTTGGTGACGTGGTTTCTCTTTCAAATATTAAAGTTGGAGAACCAATTACACTTAGTGTTGGAAATCAAAAGAAATTTTACTGTCAGCCTGGAGTTGTTGGCAAAAAAATGGCAGTACAAATTACAGGAAAAATAGAAAACGTTGAAAATGACGATTTTGAAGAGCTTTCTGTAGAAGGAGACGAAACTTATGAGTGATGGCGCTATCTCACAAGACGAAATTGATGCTTTACTTTCTGGTGTATCTATGGATGGGTTAAATTCATCTGGACATGTTGGTAATGGTCCAACATATCATTTTGATGTTGCTACTCTTCAGAATTTGGCCAATGATTTAAAACCTAAACTTGAAGAAAATATTAATAAATATACTGGGGCCACTTTCTCTGTTGGAGATCCTGTTGTAGAACAGACTGATAGAGATAGAGTTCTTGCAAAGTTACCTGAGGTTGTAGTAGGTGTAAATGCTGATTATAACGAAGGAATAAAAGGTAGCCATTTATATCTTCTTGCTCCAGAATTTGCATTAAAACTTTTCCAGTTAATGAATAACGAAGAATCAACAGAAGTAGATGATATGGTACTTTCTATTGTTTCAGAAGTTATTGCAACTCATATTAGTTCACAGATTACTCAGATTGATTCTGTTTCTAAAGTTCCAGGACTTGCTTATAAAACACCTGAATGTGTTAATGAATCAAAAGCAATGATTATGTTCCCTCAGGGAGAATTTGCCCTTGCTTCATATCCATTAACTTTGGACGGAAAAGCTTATACTTTGTGGGAATGTCTTGGTGGCGATGCTGCAGAAGGAATCTCAAAGGCTCTTGGAGGACAGGCTGAAGAACCTTTAGCCCCAATCGATATTCCAACCGCTGGTGCTGGTGGAATGGATATGTCTTCTATGGGTGCTGGTTCAATGCCAAACATGGGAATGGGTGGCGGAATGCCTAATATGGGTATGGGTGGAATGCCTAATATGGGAATGGGAGGCGGAATGCCAAACATGGGTATGGGTGGAATGCCTAATATGGGAATGGGAGGAATGCCAAACATGGGTATGAATCTCGGACAGCATGTACCAAATATTCAGTCTTTGCAGTTCCCTAATTTACAGAATAATATGTCACAAGGTGAACAGGAAAATATCAGTCTTATCATGGACGTAAACATGGAAATGACTGTAGAACTTGGTCGCACTAAAAAAACTATCAAAGAGATTTTAGGAATGGGTGAAGGTACTATTATCGAATTGGATAAGTTAGCCGGTGAACCAGTTGATATTCTTGTAAACCAGAAAAAAATTGCCAAGGGAGAAGTTGTAGTTATCGATGAAAACTTCGGTGTTCGTGTAACTGAAATCCTTTCTCCTATGGAAAGAGTAAACGACTTAACATAACCAATTTTTTAGGGTGGGGGAAATTTGGTGAATCTAAAAAAAATTATAGCCTCTTTTTTTTTGCTGGGAATTATAGTAATTCCTTTAGCAGCTCAGAAAATAAATGAGGAAAATACTCAAGTAAGTGAAAATTCAAGTACAAAATTTGACGAAAATTCTACAAATTATTTTTCATCTTCACAAAATCTTGAAGGTGTAGAAGAAAATCAAAATAGAAGAAATCCGTCTACCGGCTGGCTTTTTTTTCGAATGATTTTAATTTTGATTATTGTATGTGCCTTAATTTATGGAGTTTTCTGGTTCTTAAAACACAAGACAAAAATTGTTAAGAGTGATGATCCTTATCTTCGAAGGGCAGCCTATATTAATATTGCTCCAAATAAAACAATCGAAATTATTACCCTGATTGATAAAGCTTATTTAATCGGTGTTACAGATGATAACATTACTCTTTTAGGCCAAATTGATGACAAAGAATTAATTCAGGCAATGAATGTTACTTCAGATCAAAGACAGAATGTAAAAAATCCTGTTAATTTTTCTGAAATCCTTGAATTTTTTACTAAAAAAAATAAAAAGGCCTCTACCTTTACTTCAATTGAAGAAAATATTGATAATTTAATTCAAAATTCTTCAGAAAGTACAGAGGGGCCCGAAAGTAAAAAATCTAAAAATAAGAAAAAGGAAGAATAATGAAAAAGATTTCTTTATTAATTTTATTGATATTTAATCTCACTTTACTTCCTATTTTTGCTCAAAATACATCTTTTCCACAAGGCTCAGCACAAGGTACAACTCAGATGAATCAAAATATCCGTGGAGTTCAGGTTCCTAATGTTGCTGTTCAAATTACTCAGCCACAGAATGGTCAAGAAGTTGCTTTTTCAGTTCGATTATTAATTCTTTTAACAATTTTAACTTTAGCACCTAGTATTTTAATTCTTGCTACCTGTTTTTTACGTTTTTCTATTGTTTTGGATTTTATTAAAAGGGCCTTGTCTTTACAGCAGGTACCTCCAACCGCAGTTTTAAACGGAATTGCCTTATTTATGACAATTTTTGCAATGTGGCCAACCTTTAATAGTATTTATTCTAATGCCTATAAACCAATGGCAGATGGTCAGATCGGTATAGAAGAAGCTTATACTCAGGCAGAAGCTCCTATAAGGGAATTTATGTTTGTTCAAATGCAGGATAATGATTCTTATATCCGTATGTTTATGAGTATGGCAAAATTAGATAAACCTGAAAAACCTGCAGATGTACCAACTTATGTATTGATTCCTGCTTATATTTTGCACGAATTAACCGCAGCTTTTAAGATTGGTGTAATTTTATACATTCCTTTTATTATCATTGATATGGTCACGGCCAGTATTCTTATGGCCATGGGTATGATGATGTTACCTCCGGTCCAGATTTCTATGCCTTTCAAATTAATTTTGTTTGTTCTTGTAGATGGCTGGGGCTTACTTACTAATGGTTTATTTAATTCAATAATTAAATAACAATCTTTTGAGGTAGATATATGAGTGTGGGAGAAATAAATAATTTAATGAGAGGTGCTGTTATGCAGGTAATTCAAGCCGTTTTACCTGTACTGGGCCTAGCTTTAATTGTTGGATTGATTGTTGCTATTTTTCAGGCTGTAACTTCAATTCAGGAACAGACTCTTACTTTTTTACCAAAATTAATTGTAATTTTACTTGTTATAGGTTTACTGGGCGGTTTTATGTTTAGTAATTTAGGCCAGTATACAATCACTTTATTTTCTAGAATCCCTGATTTTGCTAAATAAAAGGTATAAATAGTGTTAGATAAGATTTTATTACAGTCTCCAATTTATCTTTTACTTTTTGCCCGTGCCTTTACTTTGTTGATGACTCTTCCCTTATTTTCTATGAGATCAACACCTAGAATTGCAAAAGTTGCTTTGGCCGGCTATATTGCCTGTTTTATTTTAAATACTAATGATTTTTCAAATTATATGTCATATTTAGGCCCGGACGGGGTTACTTCAATGCAGTTCTTTTTACTTTTGATTGGAGAAGCCCTTATTGGTCTTATAATGGGATTTTTTGTAACAATAATATTTTCTTCATTTTCTTCTGCCGGGCAGTTTATAGCTTTCCAGATGGGATTAGGTGCCGCTTCTGCTTATGATTCCCTTTCCCAAGTAGAAAATCCTTTGATGGGACAGTTTTTTAATTTAGTTGCAATGTTGATTTTTATGCAAACAAACTGGTTTCAAAAATTATTTTTAAAGGCTTTTTCCTCAAGTATAGAAGCACTTAATGCTTTTTCTTTAGTTTATGCCCGGGAAAGTATTGTAAAGTTTTTACTAAAAGGTTTAACCAATCTTTTTTCTGATGCCTTAATAATCGCCCTTCCAATAATGGGAACTCTTATGTTGATTACTCTTTGTACAGGTTTATTAACAAAAGCAGCTCCTCAAATGAATTTACTTTCGGAAGGATTTCCAATAATGATTATTGTTTCATTCTATTTAATTGCAACTTTGATTCCTCAATTGACAAACTTCTTCTCCAGAGCTTTTGAGTCAGGTTTTGCAGAATTACAGGAATTATTTACCCAAATTTCAGGAGGTATTGAATAATGGCTGCTGAAGATGAGGGAAGAACCGAGGAACCATCAGAATATAGACTGGAAAAAGCCCGCAAAGAAGGTAGAGTTGCAAAAAGTCAGGAATTAAGCAGTGCCCTTGTTTTATTTCTTTGCCTTTTATTACTGGTGTTTTTCGCAAGATTTATATTTTTAGAATTAACGGATGTCCTAAGATTTTATTTTAACCGAATCGGTGAATCTCAAATACAAAACCGGGGATTTGTAATAAAATTTTACAATGTAATGCTTAAATGTGTACTTCCTATAACTCTTGTGGGGGCTCTTGCAGGTTTTGCCGCAAATGTTATCCAGAATAAGGGTTTTATTTTTTCTACAAAACCAATTGAACCTAAGTTTTCAAAAATTGTTCCCCGCTTTGGTGAATATCTTAAAAAAACAGTGTTTTCTATGAAAGGCCTCTTTAATATTTTTAAATCTATTGGAAAAGTGGCCATCATTGTAATAATTGCCTATATTTATATAAAAAAAGACATGTTTGATTTGATAGAAATCATTCAAAATGGAAATATCATTCTGGGAATTGGTAAAGTTGCCCGAATGGCAGCACAAATTTTATTAACGGTTGCAATTATTTTCCTTATTATTTCTATTCCTGATTATTTTATTCAAAGAAAAGATTTTATGAATGAAATGAGAATGACCAAGCAGGAAGTAAAAGAAGAATGGAAAGAAATGGAAGGGGATCCTGAAGTTAAAAGCAAATTAAAACAAATGCAGCAGCAATTATTAAGTCAGAATGTTAGAAAAGCTGTCAGTGAATCTGATGTTGTAATTGCAAACCCTACTCATTATGCCGTTGCTTTAAAATATGATGCAGAAAAAGCAAATGCACCAATGGTTAATGCAAAGGGTGAGGATGAAAACGCACAGTTAATTAAAAGAATTGCCGGCGATAATAATGTTCCAATTGTAGAGGATCGTATTGTTGCACGTGCTTTATATACAAATGTAGAAATTGGTGATATAATACCTAATGAGTATTTAAATGTCCTTGCGGTTATTTATTCGCAATTGGAAAAATTTAAAAACTATAAAGGTTAGAATTTAATAACGTAAAAGTTGCTGGGTGGGGACTTATGGCAAATAAACGTGGTGGAAAATTTTTTAATTTTCTACAGAATAATCTTGTTTCTGTAGCTATAGTTATAGTAGTTTTTCTTCTCTTTATCAAAATTCCAAAATTTTTAATCGATCTCAATATGATTTTAAATCTTGCTTTATCAATTGTCATATTGCTAGTCGTAATTAATATTCCTCGTCCTTCTGAATTTCAGACTTTCCCAAGAATTGTTCTTATTCAGACCTTGTTTAGTCTGGCAATTAATATTTCCTCGACCCGATTAATTTTGACAGGAACTCTTCAAAATGGAAAATTAGCCAATCAAAGTGATATGGTTACTGCCTTTGCGGAACTTGTTGCCGGAAATGATTTAGTTGTTGGCTTTGTCATCTTTATAATCATAATTGTTGTCCAGGTTTTAGTTGTTACAAAAGGATCCGGTCGTGTATCTGAAGTTGCAGCCCGATTCTCTTTGGATTCTATGAATCAGAAATTATTTGATATTGATAATAGATTTAATTCCGGTGTAATCGATGAAAATGAAGCCGAAAGATTAAAGTCTCAGATTCGTAAAGAAATTGACTTCTATTCTAACATGGACGGTTCTTCTAAATTTGTAAGTGGTAATGTTAAAGCTGGAATCTTTATTACAGTAGTTAACCTTATTGGAGGTTTAATTATTGGTGTAGTAAGGAATAAGATGGGCTTTATGGAAGCTTTGGATTCTTACTCAAAATTAACCATTGGTGATGGACTTACTTCCCAGTTACCTTCTTTAATTATTTCATTTGCAACAGGTATTCTTGTTACCGGTACCAAAAATGACGAAGCTCTTGGACAGCAGATTAAAGATGAATTTACAAGAGACGGTTATATTTATGAAATTGTAGGTGCAGTTCTTCTTTTAGCAGGTTTTGTTTTAAGAAGGGGAACTCAATTTATTTTAATTCCAATGGGAGCTCTTTTCATCTTTATTGGATTTAGAATTTCCAGAGGACAGAAGAAAGACGCTGAATTACAAAAACAGCAGGCAGAAGATGAAGAAAATAAGAAGAGAAATAAAGCTAACGAAGAAGATAAAATTGTTATGCTTGATAAACTTTCTCTAGAAATCGGTTATGGTTTAATAAGTCTTGTTGATGAAGATAACGGGGCCGAATTAATTTCCAGAATCAAAAAAATGCGTTCTCAGTTTGTTTATGATATGGGCTTTGATATTCCAAAAATTAGAATTCTTGATAATACAGCCTTAAAACCTGATGAATATTCATTTAAAATAGAAGGAATTGAAGCAGGACATGCAAGTATCAGAACCGGTTATGTTATGTGTATTGATGCAGGAAATGTAACTGAAGTATTGGAAGGTGAAAAAACAAGAGATCCTTCTTTTGGACTTGATGCAATCTGGCTCCCAGAAGGTGAGAAAAATGATGCAGAAGCCGCTGGTTATGTTGTAGTTGATGCAACAACTGTAATTTCAACTCATCTTACTGAAATTATCAGATCTAATGCAGCAAAAATACTTGACCGTCAGGCAGTTTCTAAGATTCT
This sequence comes from Treponema sp., assembly GCA_024682655.1. Classification (GTDB taxonomy): domain Bacteria; phylum Spirochaetota; class Spirochaetia; order Treponematales; family Treponemataceae; genus Treponema_D. The sequence goes on along the minus strand of JAIKYZ010000034.1, from coordinate 7,371 downwards.
TGATGAAGTCAAAGTTACAAATCCAGTATTGGTTGAAGAAGTTTTACATACAGCAAATATCAGTTATGGAACAATTGAAAAAGTATTCCAAAATCTTCTTGAAGAAAAAGTTTCTATCCGTAACTACACAAGAATTCTTGAGGCAATGGCCAATTATTATGGAGTTACCAAGAATAATATCTGGGCTTTAACTCAGAAAGTCCGCGATGCCTTAGGATTACAGATTTGCAGTCAGTATGTTGATAAAGAAGAAAAGAAATTAAGAGTTTTAAGATTATCTCAAGAATTAACAGAGTTGATTATGAATAATAGTCTTGAACCTGAAGATGGCTCTAAACCTTATGTTGCTTTAGATCCAGTAAATAGAAGAAGATGGATTAATTCAGTTAGTTCAGCTTTGGCAAAAACTTCACAATTGGGTTATTTCCCAATTATTTTATGTGTAAATCAGGTTAGGCAATTAGTAAGGTCTTCAATCGAAAGAGAACAGCCTGGTGTTGTTGTTTTAGCTGATACTGAAGTTATGTCGGCCGGAAATCAAATATCTGTAGAAGTTATAGATGAGATATCTGATGATTTAGGAGAGTAGGTAATAAATGTCTAGCGAAGATGAAATTGAACTAGAAATGATCGGTGATACTTATGAGGAAGTCCGATCTAAATTATATAAATTATACGGAAAAGACGCCCGAATCATCGATAGAAGAACTGAATGGAGATACTATTTATTCCATTTGATAAAAAAACCTAAGTGCCTCGTTACTTATGTTTTAAATCACCAGCAGTCTTACGATGAAACTTCACATTCATACAAGGAAGAAGAAGCAAAACGTCTGGAAGAAAATCAAAAGAAATTCCTCGAACAACAGTCTTCAATTTTAGCTGTAACAAAAATTACAAAAGAAATTCAGGATTTAAAAAATGACCTTTCATCAAAAATTGAGCAGGTAAATGATAAAGTTTCTTCTGGAGGGGCAGATAAACATCCTACTGTAGCAAGAATTGAAGAATTACTTCAGGAAAATGAATTTTCTTTCTCCTATATTACAATGATTGTCGAAAAAATTAATTCAACTTTCCCACCAAGTGAATTAGCGGACTTTAATTTAGTCCAAAGACAGGTTATTGACTGGATAGGACAAAGTATTTCAATTGCTAAAGCAAAAGTTTTTAGACCTCCTCACGTTTTTGTGCTTGTCGGTCCAACTGGAGTAGGAAAAACTACAACTCTTTCAAAATTTATGGCCCAGACAATTTTAACTGCAAAAATGAATCAAAGCAGAATTCCAGACGGTTGTTTTATTACAATTGATAATATTCGCGCCGGTTCTTATGAACAGTTAAAAAAATTAGGAGATACTGTTGGTTATCCTGTATTAAAAGCCCTTAAATCAGAAGATTTTATGAGTATTTATCAGGAATACAAAGAACATGTTGATAATATTTTTGTCGATACAGCAGGTTGTAGTCCTAATGATGCAGAACATCTGGCTGTAATGCAGAAAATACTTGATGTAAATATCAATCCGGATATTTATCTTACAGTAACAGCCACAACAAAAGTGAGTGATCTTTCTTATATTTTTAGAAATTATGAACCTTTTAATTATGATAAGGTCATTGTTACAAAAATTGATGAAAGTCGTCAAATTGGAAATATTATTAGTATTTTATGGGAAAAACATAAATCAATAGCTTACATGACAAACGGTCAGCATTCCAAAGATATAAAAGAAGCTTCTGTCATTGAATTATTGAAGTGTCTTTCAGGTTTTGAAATTGACAGAGTTCATATAGAAGAAATGTTTGGACTAGCTCAATATGCTGATTAAAAAAATTTTTGAATTAGTTTATAATTTTTAAGTGGAGAATAAATATGGAAGAACAGGTTGATGATTTAAGAGAACTTATGAAAGATGTCTCATTTAATAAAAATGAGCAAAATAAGAAAAATCACAATACCCGAATTATTGCCATTACAAGTGGAAAGGGCGGTGTAGGTAAAACTAATTTTGCCGTCAATATGGCAATTGCATATGCTCAGTTAGGAAAAAAAGTTATTCTTATTGATGGTGACCTTGGTATGGCCAACGTTAATGTTCTTCTAAATATTGTTCCTGCTTACAACATGATGCATGTTATTAATAAAAAGAAAACCATGAAAGAAATTGTGATGGATACTGAATTCGGAATTAAATTTATTGCCGGAGCCAATGGTTTTTCTAAGATTGCTAATTTAAGTGTTGATGAACTTGATTATTTTGCCCAGCAATTTTCTTCACTTGGAAATGCAGATATTATTATTATTGATACAGGTGCTGGAATTGCAAATAATGTTCTTCAGTTTGTAGCCGCTGCCGATGAAGTTTTTGTTCTTACAACTCCAGAGCCAACTGCAATTACCGACGCTTACGGTATGATTAAAATTATTACAACAGAAATTGTTGATAGGACAGTTGATATTAAATTAATCATAAATCGTGTTCATTCTGCTGATGAAGGTAAGAGAATCTCTGAAAGAATGATAAACATTGTAGGACAATTCCTTGGTTACAAAGTTGATTATTTAGGTTTTGTTTATGAAGATCCAATTGTTCAGGCTTCTGTAATCAGACAAAAACCTTTTATTGTTGTAAATCCAACTTCAAAACCTGCTGTTTGTCTTAAACATATTGTAGGAAAAATTGAAAATACCGAGCCGGAATATAATGAAGGTGTATCTTCTTTCTTGAAGAAATTTCTTGGTAAAAAGAAGTAAAGTCCTAATTTAAGTAAAAATTTTACATTTTTACTTAATGTGTAGTATAATAAAATAATTTGTGGGAGGAAAGATGCGAAATATTAAAATTATCTCTGTATTTGCAGCTATTGGATTCGCATTGTCTTTAATTTTCGGTCTTATCTCCAGAGCAAAATTCTATGTTATTTTACTTAGAGCTTTAATCTTTGCAATTATTTTTGCCCTTATTGGCTTTTTGATTTCATTCCTTGTAAACAAGTATTTAGTTTCTGATGATGGAGATGTTGATATTTCTACTGCTTCAGATTCAGAAGGTGGGGAAGTTTATTCCAAAGGTCATAAGGTTGATTTTGTTGTACAGGATGATGAACTTGATCACAGCGAAAGTGAAAATCATTTTGTTGTGGGTGAAAATCGTCAGATGTTAAACAACGGAGATTATAATTCAACTTCGGCAGCAAATCTTCATAATACTCTAGAAAAAGATAGAAAGCAGGTAGAAAAAACTAAAATTTCTGAGGCGGAAGATAAGTCTTCCTTTGTACCTTTAAGAAGTGCCGAAACAGTTGATAACTTTTCTGGAAATGAATCTAAAAGCTCTGCTGAAAGCCCTTCAACTCCTGCCAGTCAAAGTTCTTCTAGTCCGGGTAATTTAATAAAAGATAAAAAATTAAGTAATGATGATGAAATAGATGTTCTTCCTGATATGAGTTCTATGGATTTTTCTTCTGCAGCTAAGAACTCATCTGAAAATCAATCAGATGGTCAGGATACTTCTGACGTTTCTTCATTTGGGGATTCATCAAGTATTGCAAGCAGTAGAAGTAATTCTTCTGCCGAAATAGAAATAAAAGATGCTTCTTTGATGGCAAAAGCTATAAGTTCTGTGCTATCAGATGAAAATTCTTAATTTTGATGATATAGTTATAGTGTATAAAAGTAGTTTTTATAAAAAATTTATTTGAGGGAAAGCATATGCCAATTAATGACGAACAAGAAGAAGACGATCTTTGGATGGAATTGAAAAAAACTAAGTCTCCTGCATTGCGTGAAAAATTTATCAAACAGTATATGCCTTTGGTAAAATATGTTGCTGGAAAAGTAGCAGTAGGAATGCCAAGTAGTGTTGAGTTTGATGATTTAGTTGGCTTCGGACAATTTGGTTTATTAGATGCGATAAATAAATATGATGTTTCAAAAAATGTAAAATTCAAGACTTATGCAGTTACTAGAATCCGTGGTGCCATATTTGATGAATTAAGACAGATTGACTGGGTACCTCGTTCTGTAAGACAAAAATCTCGTGAAATTGAAGATGCAATTGTTTCTCTTGAAGCTAAATTGGGAAGAACTGCAACCGATACAGAAATTGCTGAGTCATTAAATATGACAGAAGATGAATATCATAGAACTGTAATGAAAGTTTCAGGAACCAGCGTACTTTCTTTGAATGATGTTTGGTATGCCGGAGATGATAATGATAATATGTCCATTGGAAATAATATCGAATCACCTTCAAGCCTTAATCCTGATGTAATTGCAGAGCGTGAAGAAATCAAAAAAGTAATTGCCCAGGCAATAAGCGAATTACCAGAAAAAGAAAAAATGGTAATTGTACTTTACTATCACGAAGACCTTACATTCAAAGAAATCGGAGAAGTTTTACAGGTAAGTGAATCTCGTATTTCACAATTACATACAAAAGCAAATTTACGTTTAAGAGCAAAACTTACAAATATTAAAAAAGGTATTATCTAGAATTTGATATGGTTACTTTAGATAAAATCCGACAAGACATGAAATCTCGCCTTGATATCGATAAAGATTTACATCAGGTTAATGTAAATGCCGATACAATTGACGAAGCTTTAGCCGATGCCGCAGTTCAATTAGACACAAAAGTTTCAAATCTTCAGTACGAAATCGTTGAACGTGGTAGCGAAGGTTTTTTAGGTCTTGGTAAAAAACACTGGGTTTTAAAAATCTATCAGGATCCAAATACAATCAAGAAAGTTAAAAAACTTGCCTCTGACGGTCTCTTTGATGATGAAGAACTTAATGAATCTGTTGTTGTTCAAGACAAAGACGGTTTATTCTTTGTACGTCATTTTGCTTCAGATATCATGTTAAAAGTTATTCCTCCAGTTGGTAATGGTGAAGAAATTGTTTTAAAAGATGTTCTTGATGAAATAAAAAGAGCCGATACCTTGGAATTTGATGAAGATGCTGTAAAAAAATATGTCAAATCAGGTACTGACGGTAAATATGAATTAGTTGGCCAGTATAAACACATTCCTGCCGGAGATGTTCTTATTGGAGTTGATGTAAGTAAAGATGAAATTGTTGGATCAATAATAGTTGGTCCTCCTTCTATGAGTGGGGCAGAAGCTTCTGAAGAAATGATTGAAAGAGCCCTTAAATCTCAGGGAGTTGATCAGTCTTGTTTTGAACATGATAAAATTCAGGAGTTTGTTGATCATCCTGTTTATAATATTCCTTTTGAAGTTGCCCATGCCATTATGCCTGTTGATGGACATGATGCATATATTTCTTACAATTTTGAAACCGATCCAAGTAAGATTAAGGCTAAAATCTCTGAACAGGGAAATATCAACTACAAGGATATTAATAGAATCCAGAATGTTATCGCCGACCAGCCTCTTGCAACTAAAATCCTTGCCGAAAGAGGTAAGGGTGGACATACTTTGTTTGGTCGTTACCTTGAAGCTAAAAATGGTAAAGATGTTCAGGTACAGTTAGGTGCAAATGTAAAACTTGATCGCGATGGTGTTACAATTAAAGCAGAAATTGACGGTGAAGTTATGCTCGTAAATGGTAAAATCACTGTTGAGCCTGTTAAATATCTTGATGCTGTTAACCTTAAGACAGGTGATATTAAATTTGTTGGTACAGTTGTAATTAAGGGTAATGTTGAAGACGGCTATAAAGTAGAAGCCACTAATATTGAAGTAAATGGAATTGTAGATAAATCAAGACTTGAAGCCACTGGAAATATTGTTGTGAGACAGGGTATTTTTGGTAAAGGCGAAGGTTATGTAAAAGCTGGAAAATCCCTTTGGGCTAAATTTATTAATGACACAACAGTTGAAGTTGAAGAAAATGTCATTGTTTATGATTCAATTATGAACTCAACCGTTACTGCAATGAAGAATATTGTTGTAAAAGGTAAAAAGGCCCAAATTACTGGTGGACACCTTTCGGCTACCGAGGAAATCTGCGCAAGAAAGATTGGTTCTCCTGGTGGTGGTACAGAAACTATTCTGGAAGTTGGTATTGACCCTAGAGCCAAAAAACGTCTTGAGTATCTTCAAAAAATGCAGGCTGACTCTACAAAAGAGTTGGAAAAAATTGAACTTGATGTACAGAACCTTGAACAGCAGAAAAAACTTCGAAAGAAACTTCCTCAGGAAAAAGAAGATAAGTTAAGAAGTCTTAAAGAAAAGTGTGATCAAATAACTAATGAATTGGATGAAATGACCGAAGAAATCGAAAAGATTCAGGCTCATTTAAGAGAATTAAAGGCTATTGGTAAAGTAAAGGCTGAAGGTACAGTTTATTCAGGTGTTAAGATTTATGTTCGCGATTCACTTGATGAAGTAAAAATGGATACAAGCTCAGTTACTTTCTACTACGAAAAAGCAATGTGCCGTAGAGGTCCTTACGAACCACCTTCATTAAAAGAGGATCAACCAGATGGCTATACAACCGATTGACCTTCAGACAATGTATCAACAGCAGGCTAATATCTCTAAAATTGTTAATACCCAGCAACAGGCGGCATTAACAGAACAAATGCAGCAGGAAAATAATATTCAAAAAAATATCGAAAAAAATCAGTCAGTTCAAAAAACTCAGACCGATAAAACCGAAGCAAATAAAGCAAATGAAGACGGGTCAAATTCTTCTGATTTTAATTCACAAAAGTCCCTAAATAAACAAAATCAGAAAAAAAAAGAAGAACTTCCTCCCTCTGAAAATGTAAATAAATATACTCCTCCAAATCTAGGAAAAATGATTGATATTTCCAGTTAGGAGTTTTATATGCTTGCTTACATAGCCTTAATTTTATCTATTTTTGTTTTATTTTTACTCATAATTTTATTGATTCGTTTTAAAAAATTATTTTCAACAGAAAAAATTCTGGAAAAAATCACTCTTTATATGGAAAAACGTCTTACAGAAATTAATTCCATTACTTCAAGAGATTTAGATTTATTAAGAGCTTCTTCCGAAAATATACATAATCTTCTGGACGAATCAGAAGTTGTAATGAAAAAATATCAGGAAGCAACAAATAGACTCAGAGATGTAATTGCCCAGAGTGAAAATTCAGGATTTAATCTTCAAAAAAAAGAAAAAATGAATTCAGATTTAATAATTGATATAAATAAGACTAAGAAAGAAGAAAAATCCCCCTCCGATTCCTTTTATACAGATTTATTAAATAAACCGGTTATAGTAAAATCAGATGAAAAAGCACCAGATACAAAAAATTATATAAAGGTAAATGAAGATAAACGTACACCTCTTACTAAAAAAATTATTAAATTACATGAAAGAGGCTTGAATATAGAAGAAATCAGTGAACAATTATCTTGTTCTATATCAGA
>JAIKYZ010000099.1 GCA_024682655.1 Treponema sp. | reverse complement strand
AATGTTCACCTTTACGGGGCTCATATTTTTCATACCGATAGCAAAGATTTATGGGATTATGTAAATTCTTTTGCTCAATTTAATCGCTATACTAATTCTCCGGTGGCTAATTACAAGGGAGCTTTGTACAATCTTCCTTTTAATATGAACACTTTTAATAAAATCTGGCCGGATGTTGTTACCCCTGCTCAGGCTAAAGAAAGAATTGCTCAGCAGGCTTCTGTTATGGCGGGTAAAACTCCTCAAAATCTGGAAGAGCAGGCAATCAGTTTGGTTGGTCAGGATATTTATGAACGTCTTATCAAGGGTTACACTCAAAAACAGTGGGGCCGTAAATGTACTGAACTTCCTCCTTCTATTATTAAAAGACTTCCTGTTCGTCTTGTTTTTGATAACAACTACTTTAATGATCGCTACCAGGGTATTCCTATTGGCGGTTACACTCAAATCATAGAAGAAATGTTTGCTTCTTGCGATATTCTTTTAAATACTGATTTTTTTGATGATAAGGAAAAGTGGCTTTCTAAGGCAAATAAGGTTATCTACACTGGTACTATTGACCGCTTTTTTGATTATTCTCAGGGGCCGCTTGAATATCGTTCTCTCCGTTTTGAAAATCAAACTCTGGATTGCGATAATTTCCAGGGCAATGCCGTTATAAACTACACCGATGATCAAACTCCTTACACCAGAATCATTGAACACAAACACTTTGAATTTGGTAATCAGCCTAAAACTGTAATCACTAAAGAATATCCTGCTACCTGGAAATTGGGTGATGAACCTTATTATGCTGTGAACGACGAAAAAAATTCTGCCCTTTATCAAAAATACAAGGCCCTTGCCGACTCTCAGGATAAAGTAATTTTTGGTGGCCGTCTTGGTATGTACAGATATTTTGATATGGATGATACTATTGCCGCTGCCTTAGAACTTTGTAAGAAGTTATTGTAAAAACTCTTGTTTTTCTATAAATTGTTTTAAATTTTTATTTAAGGTATACTAAAAAAGGTGTTTGAGTTTAGTATTATTATCCCTATGAGGAATGCATCAAAGTATATTTCTCAGACTATTGAATCTGTAATGGCGCAGTCTTTTACCAGCTGGGAATTAATTGTTGTTGATGATGCTTCTACTGATGGGGGTAAATGTAAAAATATTGTAAATGAATACTCAAAAAAAGATTCTCGCATAAAACTCCTCTGTCTGCAGAAAAATAAGGGGTCTAGTGGGGCCCGTAACGAAGGTTTAAAAATCGTCCAGGGTCGTTATCTTTCCTTCCTTGATAGTGATGATATCTGGCATACTGATTATCTTTCTACTATGTATAATCACATTCAGCAGAATACTATTCCAAAGGTTGCTGTTTATTATTGTGGTTACCGCCGCATGGATGATGACTGCAAAAAATCAATTTTGCCTGATTACAAGGATCCGGGTGTAAAAACTGTAAAAAAACTTCTTCACCATTGTCCAATCTTTCCTTCAATTTCGATTTTTGACACTTCTTGTCTAAAAGAAAAAGTCTTTTTCCGCGAAGAACTCCACAGCCTGCGCGACGATTATGTTTACGTTCTTGATATTCTTATGCAGGGTTTTGTCGCCCTTGGTTTTGAAGACATTCTGGTAGATTACCGCATGCGCTCCGATTCCATAACCGCTTCCAAGAAAAAAATGATCACCCCCCAGTGGAACGTCTACCGCAAAGTCTACCACCTGAACTTTTTCACTTCCTGCATTTACCTTTTCTCCTGGGCTGTAAACGGGCTGAAGAAGTATCATAGGTAGTCATTGTGTTTTTATGACTGCTTTCTGCTGATACTGATGTAAGGGAAAAGAAATAAAACGTCTTAAGAGGCTTTAAATCAAAAATCTTAAGCCCCTTAATTATAAGAAAATTTACTTTTTCCCTAAGAAATTTCTTATCTGTATTTGATTTTTCTAATTCTTACTTAAATTTAGTCTTACTTGCTTTTAAAGATTTATGAATAACTGCTTCCTATAATTTCAAGTGTAATTTGAAATTACAGGAGGTTGTTATGAAAAATCCAGGTAAATTTAATTTTTTGTCTTTTTTTATTTTTCCTCTTATTTTGATATCCTGCGAATTTAATACTTCAATTGTAGATGATATTTTAATTCAACTTGATTCTGATGATAATTCTGTTGCTTATGTCAGCTGGTCAAATACCGACTTATCAACTTCTTCATATTTAACTCTAGACTTATATAATCAGGATACTTTGCTTTCTACTATTTATCTTTCTTCAGATGTTGTTTCTTATACTCTTTCTGACCTTGAACATCAGATTATTTATACTATTGTAGTTTCGGCCTTTGATTCAGATGGTAATTGTCTTGCTTCTATCAATAATACTTTTTTTCTTCCTGTAACTTATTATTCTGATTCCTGGTTCTTAGATGAAGCTTACAGTGTTTGTGCTCATGCGGGAGGAAGTATTGATGGTTATACAAGAACTAACTGTAAAGAAGCTTTTTATAATTCTTATCAAGACGGTTATAGATTTTACGAATGTGATATTGAAATGACTGATGATGATATTCCTGTTCTGGTTCATGATTGGACTTTGTACAGAAATATGACTGGTATTAGTGAAGATACTTCAATTACTTATGAATTATTTTTAAACACTCTTCTTTATGATTCTTATTCTCCTATGACTTTGGAAGATCTTGTTGAATTTATGCTTGCTTATCCTGATGTTTATGTTGATTTGGACTTAAAAACCGATGATCCTCTGTGGGTTTCGTATTTTGTTGAATACGGTGAAAATTTATCTTCTTCTGATGATGAGTTTGAAGCTTTAATGGACAGACTTGTAATTGAATTTTGGGATGTAGAAATTTATCAGGCGGTAAGTGAAGCTTATGATTTTAAGAATTATATTTTTTCTAACTACTATTATCTTCAGTCTGCCGATGAATTACTGGAATTTTGTATTATTCACAATATTCCTATTGTAGGTCCCTGGTATACTTATTGTACTGCAGATTATGTTTCTTATTTTGAAGCTTACAATGTAAAAGTTTATACTTACGGTGGTGATGCTAATTCTTATCCTGACTGTACATATCTTAAAGAAAATGGAGTTTTTGCAATTTGCAGCGATTATGTAACTGTGGACCAATGGAATAGTATTTAATCTTGTTTATACTTTTTAGATTATTCGCTACAATGAAACATATTTATTTTTACAGGAAGTAAATTAAATGAGCGAAGAATCAAAAATCACTGTAACTTCTCCTCTTTTACCAGATTTAAAAGAGTTTGAAAAATGTTTAGAAGATATTTGGAATCGTAAATGGCTTACTAATAATGGTTATTATCATCAGGAATTAGAAAAAGCTCTTGCAGATTATTTGGGAACTCCTTATATCAGTCTTTTTACCAATGGAACTTTGCCTTTGATTGCTGCTTTTCAGGTTTTAGGTTTAGATTCTGGAGAAGTTATTACAACTCCTTATAGTTTTGTTGCAACTACTCATTCTATCTGGTGGAATCGTTTAACTCCTGTTTTTGTTGATGTTGATCCTGTAACTGGAAATATTGATCCAGATAAAATCGAAACTGCTATAACTGAAAAAACTGTTGCCATTATGCCAGTTCATGTTTATGGAACTCCCTGCGATACTGATAAAATTCAGAAAATTGCAGATAAACACAGTTTAAAAGTAATTTATGATGCGGCTCACGCTTTTGGTGTAAAGGTAAAGGGTAAATCTATTTTAGAAGCTGGTGATATTTCTACTTTAAGTTTTCACGCTACTAAAGTTTATAATACTGTGGAAGGTGGCGCTTTAATTTGTCACAGTGCCGAAATGAAAAAGAAAGTAGATAATCTTAAGAACTTTGGCCTTTCCAGCGAAATTACTGTTGATGCTGCCGGTATTAACAGCAAAATGGACGAAATTCGCAGTGCCTATGGTTTAATTAATCTTAAAAATGTTGATGGCGCTATTGAAGACCGTAAACGTATTGTAAATAAATACCGTGCGGCTTTTAAGGACCTTAAAGGTATTCGCTGTCTTTCTGATATTGACGGTGTAAGACATAATTATGCCTATTTCCCAATTTTTATTTCCAGTGAATTTAGATGCAGCCGAGACGCCTTGTTTGAAGAATTAAAAGAACATAACATTCTGGGCCGCCGTTATTTTTATCCTTTAATCAGTGAATTTACTCCTTATAAAGATTATCCAAGTGCTAATAAAAATAATCTTCCTGTTGCCGCAATGCTTGCAGATTCTGTTCTTTGTCTTCCAATTTACGCAGGCTTAAAAGATGAAGAGCTTGAAAGAATTATCAAAGTAGTGAAGGGGTAATTTTTAATGGCAGATTCTAAAAAAATTACTTCTAATTTGCTTTGGCGCTTTATGGAAAGAATGGGCGCTCAACTGGTAACCTTTGTTGTTTCTGTTGTTCTTGCCCGAATTCTTGAACCTGCTGTATATGGAACTATTGCTCTTGTAACTGTTTTTATTACTATTCTTCAGGTTTTTGTAGACAGTGGTTTGGGGACCGCCCTTATTCAAAAAAAAGATGCCGATGATTTAGATTTTTCTACGGTTTTTTATTTTAATCTTTTTGTTTGTCTTGCTCTTTATTTAATCATGTTTTTTGCGGCTCCCTTTATTGCCTCTTTTTATAAGATTCCTGAATTAAGGCCCGTTATTAGGGTTTTAAGTTTAATGCTTGTAATTTCGGGCGTTAAAAATGTTCAACAGGCTTATGTTTCTAAAAATCTTATGTTTAAAAGATTCTTCTTTGCAACTTTGGGAGGAACTTTAGGCGCTGCTGTTATTGGAATTGTAATGGCCTTAAAAGGTTTTGGTGTCTGGGCTTTAGTTGCTCAAATGCTTTTTAATAATCTTGTAGATACTATTATTTTATGGATTACTGTAAAGTGGCGTCCAAAATTATGTTTTAGTTTTAAAAGGCTTGGCGGTCTTTTTAGTTACGGCTGGAAACTTTTAGTTAGTGCTTTAATTGATACTGTTTATACAAAATTACGTCAGTTAGTAATTGGTAAAATGTACACCAGCGAAGATTTAGCTTTTTATAATAAGGGTGAACAGTTTCCTGATTTAATTGTAAGAAATATTGCTTCTTCTATTGATAGTGTTCTTCTTCCTGCAATGAGCGAAGAACAGGATGATGTTTCTAGAGTTAAGGAAATGACTCGTAAATCTATTACTGTAAGTACCTATGTTATGATGCCAATGATGATGGGGCTTGCTGTATGTGCCGAACCTCTTGTAAGACTTATTCTTACCGATAAATGGCTTCCTTGCCTTCCTTTTATCAGGATTTTCTGTTTTACCTGTGCTTTTTATCCAATACATTCTTCAAATCTTAATGCTATAAAAGCCCTGGGCCGCAGCGATTTATTTTTAAAACTTGAAATTGCAAAAAAAATTGTAGGTATGATTGCTCTTTTATCTACTATGTGGTTTGGTGTTATGCCTATGGCTTACAGTCTTTTGGTAACAAGTATTACAAGTCAGATTATTAATTCCTGGCCTAATAAAAAACTCTTAAAATACAGCTATTTGGAACAGTTAAAAGATATGCTTCCTCAAATTGGTCTTTCTTTATTGATGGGAGCAGTTGTTTATTCGGTTTCTTTTTTACCTTTATCTAGCTGGCTCATACTTATAATTCAGATTCCTCTTGGAATTCTTATTTATGTTCTGGGTTCTAAATTATTTAAAATTAAAAGTTTTGAATATATACTTAGCATTGTAAAAAAATTTTTAAAGAAATAAGGAATACTCTATTGAAAAAAAATATTCTTGTATTTCCATGCGGTTCAGAAATTGCCCTGGAAGTTTATCGTTCTGTAAATAAATCTACTCACTTTAATTTAATTGGCGCTTCCAGTTGCGACGACCACGGAAAATTTATTTTTGAAAATTATATTGGTGGTCTTCCTTTTATTACAGATAAAGATTTTATTCCCCAGATTAAAAAAATTGTAAAAGAAAATAATATCGATGCTGTTTATCCTGCAATGGATGCCGTAATCGAAATTTTAAAATCCAAGGAAGAAGAAATTGGCTGTAAAGTTGTTGCTCCAAAGGCCCAGACTACAAAAATCTGTCTTTCTAAAACTGCTACTTACAAGGCTCTGAAGGGAAAAGTTAGAATTCCAAAAACTTATAAATCTGTAGAAGA
>JAIKYZ010000048.1 GCA_024682655.1 Treponema sp. | reverse complement strand
GGTACCTATTCCTTGATTCCTATATTCTTTTTTGACTACAATATTTCCAATCACACAAACAGTACAAGGAATAAAACCGGTATTTTGATAGGCATCCCAAACTGCATATTCAACAACTCCTATAGTCTTTCCATTAATTTTGTAGACTTCAAAATTTGTATTTACTTCATGATTTAAAGCTTTTTCAAAATATTCTTTTGTGATGAGAATTTCAGTTTTTTCAATCTTTCTAAATTTCTGTGGATTACACTCTTCAAGTACTTCATGAAGTTCATTATATAATTCTAATATACTTTCATAATCTTCAATCTTAGCTGGTTCAATAATGTAATCATTCATTTTTAATTCCTTTTCCAGCTCAGTGAGCTGTGCGTATAACAATGAGTTAAACCGCACAGGCCCTGAGCCTGTGTCGGCTTTGAACTTCTTGTTAGGTTAATTTTTACATTTACCAGAATATTCCTTACACTTTTCTTCAAGTAATTTAAAGTCGTTACATCTTTTTGCAAGCGGAGTCGAATTACCATTTTTCATTTTATATTCATAAAGTGATTTTGCATTTTTTAGAATTCTTTCTGTAAGTGAAGTGATAATACGATATTCTGCAGAAAGCAAAGCCTTATAAGACGGATTTGATTCTTTTGAAATATCTACATAAATGCACTGAGACTTTGGAACAGGAAACATATTGTTTAGATTTATAACAGCGTAATTTCCAAGTTTAAGGAAATCCATATTATTTTTCATTTTTTTGTGCTTCTCTTTGAAAGAAGAAAGAGGTGCAAAATAATCTAATCCATTTACTGTCAAAATAATTCCGATATATTTTCGCTCATTTTCTTGATTTTCTTTTTTGTTATGAAACAAATGTGGAGCAAAAGGAACAAGATGATCAATGTATGAGTTTTCTATTTCATAAATTTTCAAGTTTTCCATATTTTCTCCATAAAAAAAGGCAAGCTCTAGGCCTGCCTTGTTAAGTTTCGCGCATGAAGGCCGCGATATGCCTCGTGTAAATTCCTTATTAAGGTCAAGGGAAACCTCTTATAACTTGCTCTTTAGAGGAGAGCGAGCCTCACTAATAAAATTTATAACACGGGAAGCCTTTCTTGTCAATAAAGAAAAAAGGCTTTCCGCCTGTCTAAATGAAACAACAAGATTTTTATTTAGTGTATGTAAACTCAGCTACATTGCTCCATGCACTTTCTCTGACATTGTTTGCGGCACTTGTCACTTTAAGCCAGAAATAATACTTTTTTCCATTGACAGGTACTAAATATGGCCCACTGTATAACTCACTGGAAGAAAAGTTTACGGTTCGTGTATTTGCTCCGGATTCAACAGTGGCATAATTAATGTTGTCATCATAAATTGCCTGTGAAGAATCATTTGTTGTCGAATATCCAAGTACTGCTTTAGTTGCTCCATCAATACCTGTTTTGCCGCTATAATTGAATGTAATGTTGACAGCACAGGTAGTTGTATTATCTGTGATAGAATTGATAACCAAATTTGTTGGTGCATCAAGTTTTGATATGGAATTCCCGTCGTCTTCATTTGTTGAATTTTTGCATCCAGTAAATGCACATGACAGAACCAATGCAGCAAGAATTGCCACGATTTTAAGATTTTTTTTCATAAAATCCTCCAACGATTTTATTTTTTGATTTTTTGGGCGAAGTCGAGTGTAACAAGACTTCGCCCAAAGGACTCTTTCAAGTCCTTTGGGTAGTGTACACTACCCAAATTTTTAGAGAAAAAATCTGTCGGAAGATTTATCTTATTAACAATAAGTGGCGCAGTGCGCCATCAACCTAACAATTGCTTAAACCGCAAACCGGCTTGACCGGTTTGTCGGCTTTGAAGCTTTGTTATGTGATTTTACGCATAAGCGTACATTTTTATTGTTTCAAACTCTGAAGCGTGCTTATTTTCTTCTTCTTCCAAATCGTAAAGATTCTGAAGGTTGAGCCAAAACTCTGCTGTTGTTCCGAAAAATTTAGAAAAGCGAATTGCAGTATCAGCAGTAATGGAA
>JAIKYZ010000103.1 GCA_024682655.1 Treponema sp. | reverse complement strand
TATTCACCAGAATTATTCAAATCTACAACTCTAAGAAAAGAATAATCCCCAACATCGTTATCATTATTTATACGAGAACCACCTACATATAAATATTGGCCATCTTTACTAACCATTAATTTATAAAAACGGTCATTATAGCCTTCTGATAAATATTTTGTTACAGAAGAAAAAATTGTTTCTCTTTTATCGTTTTTAGGATCATATTTATAAATATAATTTTCCCAACCACCAGCTTCTCTAGCCATAATATAAGAATTACCAACTTCATCAAATACAATACATGTTTCATTATCAGTAAGCAGATAATCAGCTTCACTAAACTGGGTAGCTTGAGTCAAAAGATTTGTATAAGTTCCGTCTGAATGAACACAAACAAGAGAATCTAATAGTCTTTCTCCAGTAGTTGAATTATAAGTATAATGCGGATTTCCTCCATACATTATATAAACATCATCTGTATAAGGTGACTTAATTATGCTTTTGAGACTTGCTTTAGAAATTTTGCCTTCCATTGTTACTGCAGTATCTAAAGTCCCGTCTTGCTTAATTTTAACCAAACTAGAAGAATCTCCAGCTGCTCTTGAAGAAGTTATAGATCTGGAAGAGGAAGAAGAAGCTAAAGCTTGTGCCCCAGAAATATTAAAAGAAACGCTTGCTGTGTTATCCTCTTCACTATCATGCTTACAAGAAAGAAAAGAAATAGCGGCCATAGCAGCCAATAATAAAAGTGTGATTTTTTTCATAATTCCCCCACAAAGTTTTTTACAATCCTTTCAACTATATATCAATTTGTTTTATTTTGAAAGAAAATTTTAGCGATTCTAATAAAAATTATATTTTTAAAAATCCATAAAAAAGGCCCTGGCAAAAATACCAGAGCCCTGCAATAATTCTATTTAGTTCAAAACGGGGGATTTTTTAATCCATAACCCAGCCCGCATCAATCATCTGATCGATATTATCAAAAGTGGCTACAATTTCCTCAGAAGCAATTGGAATATAAGAAGCAGATTTAATTCCCATAATCAGAATTTTGCCGTCTTTTTTGTTGAAAATTCCAAAGTCAAATTTTAGATTTTTCATAACTGCACCAGGAAAAATATTATTCCTTGTAGTATTTTGTAATTCCTTACTCCACATATTCAAATGACCTCCGATAATTGTAATTAGCCTTTTATCTTTTGTAAAAGTTTTTGCTTATACTTTTAATATATTATTTTTTTTAAAGATGTCAGTTTTTTTTACAAACAATAGGTAATTGTAATTGCCCCTTGAAATTGAAAGTAATTTTTTTTATGTTAAAATAAAGTTACAGATTATTGAAAAAAGATAAAGGTTAAGATGATTGCTTTAATCGCGGCTCGTTCCCTTAATAATGTAATTGGCAAAAAGGGAAAAATCCCCTGGAAAATCCAAGGTGAACAAAAAGAATTTAAAGAACTTACCATTGGAAACATAGTTATTATGGGACGAAAAACTTATGAAGAAATTGGTCATCCTCTTGCAAACAGAAAAACAATCGTCCTTTCTAAAAATCAAGTATTTAAGGCCGAAAATCTTTACTCTGCAAAATCGGTAAAAGAAGCCTTGGATTTGGCTCATACTTTAGAAAAATCGGATGGTCTTAAAAAAAATATTTTTTTTGCCGGCGGATATGAGATTTACAAAGAAGCCCTCCCCCTTGTTGATACAATGTACCTTACTCAAGTAGAACTTACTGTTAAAGATGGCGATACTTTTTTCCCGGCTTTTAATGAAAGTGATTTTGAAATTGAAAAAGGCCAGACTTTTGGCGACAAAATCAAGTTTACAAGGAATATTTATAGAAGAAAGTAATAATTTTTAGGCAACTTTTCTCCCTAATTAATCCAAAATTATAGAGATTTATTCACTTTTTCCCCACTGCCCTGCCTTATACTGTAGTCATGAAAGATTATATTAATTGGGCCATACTTGCGCCCGGACGTATTGCCAAATCAATGGCTACCGCTATGAATGGTGTAAAAAATAATGCACTCAAAAATATTGATGGAAGTAAAATCCGCCTTTATGCAGTTGCAAGCCGCAATTTGCAAAGAGCCCAGGAATTTGCTGATAAATTCAATTTCCAAAAAGCCTACGGTTCTTACCAGGAACTTTTTGACGACCCCCAAGTTGATGCAATTTATGTTGCAAACCCTCACGCTTTCCACTTTGACTCTGTAATGGCAGCTTTAAAGGCAAAAAAACATGTCCTATGCGAAAAACCCGCAGGCTGTTCACGTCAGCAGTTAGACCAGATGACTTCGCTGGCCCGTAAAAATAAGCTTTTCTTTATGGAAGCCATGTGGACCGCCTTTAATCCTTGTATTGCCCAAATTAAAAAGGAAATCCAGGCCGGAACAATTGGAGAAATTAAAAATATCGCTTCCCGTTTTAATAACCGAAATCCTTATGACCCAAACGACCGCAATTATTCTCCAGATCTTGCCGGGGGTGCCCTTCTTGACCTTGGAATTTACAACATTTATTTTTCTATGATTTTTGCAGATTTTTCTCCAGTCAAAGAATATTCCTCAAGTGTCAGAATGTTTAAGGGAATTGATGCCTGGAACAGCGTAAATCTTAGCTTTCAGAACCAAATTATGGCTTCTTTCCAAAGTGCAATGGATCTTCCAAACCCAG
This sequence comes from Treponema sp., assembly GCA_024682655.1. GTDB lineage: Bacteria > Spirochaetota > Spirochaetia > Treponematales > Treponemataceae > Treponema_D. The sequence goes on along the minus strand of JAIKYZ010000103.1, from coordinate 10,140 downwards.
AAAAAAGCCATCCCGCAACAATTTACGGTACAAAAGGCTACATCACAATGGAAAATTTCTTTATGGTTCAAAAGGCCCAGGTCTACACTTATAAAAATATCTGGGGTCCCGAAGCTCAGCTGGTCCGCGAAATTGACTGTCCTTTTGCAGTAAACGGTTACGAATATGAACTTGCCCACGCTACCCAAAAAATTCTTGACGGCCAGACAGAATCCGACATCCACACAATTCAAAAATCCGAAAATCTCTGCAGCATGATGGATAAACTTCGCCAAGATTGGAATATGAAATATCCTTGGGAATAAAATCTTTAAGGTGGGGAAAGCCTTCCCCTCGTTTCAAATAAAAACGGCCGACACTTTGAGTTTTTTCAAAGTATCGGCCATTTTTATTTTCCACTACCCCTTCTAACGGGCTTCAATCGCCAGCCCGTAACGCCTGGCTAATTAAATTTTACAAGCGATTAATCATATCAAGATGTTTAATATAGAATGGATTTATATCATTTTTAATTGTTAATCCACCCTGAAAGGCCATGTGGTCCCCTTTATATAAAGGCATTACATACCATATTCCTTTTTTAAGGGCTTTGTCCTGGCTATAATCTTCTTTTGGGGCAAAATCAGGAGCATAAGCAGAAATTGTATTAACAAGACCGTCATTTTCCTGCCATTCTTTTCCTAAAACAATTCCATCTGGAGTCTGACCTTCAAAAGAACCAAGTCTTAAAGAACTTCTAATAAAAAGCTCTTCCATCATGCCTTCAAGAGGAATCTGTTTTCCCTGGTCCGAAAGTTGGGTTGCAGAAGAGGCGTAAGAAAAATAATAAGCAGAATCAATAGTTTTTAACCACTGATTAATTTTCTGGGCATTTTGAATGTGCATATCGTAGTCGGCATAATCATAATCTGCCCTGCCGTCTTTTTTAGGCGCATTAGATTTATCCATCATTTCCTGCATTTTAGTCTTTGCCTCTGGATTTTCGTCAGGAACGTGATAGGCCGAAGTTCCATTGTGAGGGGCTGCTAAAGTTGTTACAGAATAAATCCAGTCCCCATGACCGCCCGCAAATAAAGGACTTAAATCTTCTGGGTCGGTAACTGCCCTTTCGGCTTCTGAACCATTTGCCATTAAGTGGGCAAGCAATCTTACAGTAACTCCTCCAAAAGAATGACCCAGTAAATTGATTTTATTTTCACTGTCCCATTGAGGAATTAAAGGCTCTTTAGAAAAATCCCGTCCAAAACGTTCATGACCACACCTTTCTGAATGTTCTTTACCATAATCAGTAACAGTGCCGGTAAGCTGGGCATATAATTCACAAGCTCTGTCCCAGGCACTACCCTGAGGGGCAACAGAAGCATCATAAGCCTTAAAGCCCTGCTTTTTTAATTCTTTAATCAAAAAACCGTTTTTCATTCCCCAATAAGGGAAAAACTTATTTATGGAATCATAATGTCCCCAGCCCGAAAGTCCATGAACAAAAACATAAGTATAATTGCTATTCCAGTTTTCTTTTTCAAGACCATTAGATTTTTTCTTAGCCGAAAAAGAGGGATTTAACAAAATTCCAAACAAAATAAAAACTAATAAAAGGGTTTTTCTAGATTTCATAATTAAAATATAGCAAAGTAATTAATAAAAGTAAATTAGATTTTATGCGATATTATTTATTACAATTTTTTATTTTCACCGATAATTACTTCAACTTTTTCCTATTGGTCACATTCTTCTGCCTTTAAGAAAATTAAAGCTCGACCAGCAAATTAGAATAAAACCTGACAGTTTCTATCAAAGTTTCAAGGCTAATGCGTTCATCTACCCCGTGAATCATAGCCCTGTCTTCCTTTGACATAAACATTCCGCTAAATCTGTAAACTTTATCTGTAATTCTGCAATAATGCCTTGAATCACTGCAGGCCATCATCAAATAAGGACTTACAAGAATATCTGGCCAGGTTTTATTAATGACTTTTTCCAGGGTATTCCACTGCTGGCAATCTGTTTTAGACTCAATCGAAGGATTATTTTGGCTTACCATTTTCAAGTTTATCTGGGCTTTTTTGCCAACCGCCTTTCTGGCAATTTTTTCAATTCTTGCCTTTGATTTTTCAACACTATCACTGCCAAGAAGTCTTAAATTTAAGCCAATTACGGCAGATGAAGGTAAAACATTATAGGCCTTACTTCCCTGACACATAGTCACAGCACAAGTTGTATGCATAAGGGCGTTTAATTCCCCACCCATAAGGGATGAAGCAAGTTTTACAAGTGGTTTTGTAAGCCATAAATTACCGAATAAAAACTTAAGTAAAGGATTTTTATTGTTTTTACTCATTATCTTAAAAAGCTGTCTAACAGGCATTGTTAATGCCGCCGGACAAGCCTTCTTTTCTATCTGGCAAATTACTTTAGCCGCAAGTCCAAGTGCTGAATGCTTTGGAGGTGCCGAAGCATGGCCTGCATTTCCTTTAATTTCTATATCCATGTAAACAGAACCCTTTTCTGCAGTTCCAACCATGGCACAAGGTTTGCTCACACCAGGAAAAACATTTTCGACTATGGCACCACCTTCATCTAAAACAAAATCTACAGAAATTTCCTGTTCTTCAAACCATTCAACTATATTTTTACAGGAATCACCGTTTATTTCTTCTTCTCCACTAAAACAAAGATAAAGATCCTGCTTAGGCTTCCATCCAGCTTTAAGTCCTATTTCTACCGCTTCCAGACAGGCACACAAAGTTCCTTTTGTATCCATAGTGCCTCGTCCACGAATATAGCCATCGACCACATCTCCGGCAAAAGGTTCAAAAGTCCACTTTTCTTTTTCGGCAGGAACAACATCATAATGGGCCATTAAAACAAGTGCATGTCCCTTATTCCCCTGACTTCCGCTTAATTTATGAACAATTCCAGATTTTCCTACCCTAAAAAATTCACAGGAAGAATAGATATTTGGAAAAATTTCTCTCAATAAGGCACGAAATTTCTCAAATTCCTCCCAATCAACCAGGGAATCATCAATGTTTGAAACAGTTTTACACTGAATCATCCTGCACATATCATTAACAATTTTTTCTCTATCATAATCTGTAAAATTTGAAAAATCCATTTACTATAACCAGCCTTTTTTATACATAATTCTAGAAGCCCCAAGAGCAATCAAAATTCCCACAGGAACTAAAACTCCAACTGAACTTGCCAATGATGGAAGTGCAAGAAAAAGGATAATCATAAATACAAGAGGGGCAATTGAAATCTTCCAGTTTCTGCTTATATAAACAACTCCAAGTCCACCAAATAAAGAAGGCATAATATTATCAAAAGCGGGCTTTAATTTTTCTGATGACAGGAAGGGCTGCAAAGGTACAAATAAGAATATTCCAGCCGCAATTATTAAAGTTGTAACGATTGAGGCGGTTGCAATTGCAATTGTAGAAATAATTTCTCCTTCCTCAGTATTTGATTTTACTCCCGCACTTTCCATTGCATTTAAGGCAGCAGGAACCTTTAAGGCTGTAACATTTCCAGTAACAAAACTCAAATAAGTACCACCGGTTCCAAGCATAGGTGTAAAAGTAATAATTTCTATAATACCAACGGTCCAGTAAATTGGAGCAACTCCAAGTAAACCTTTTAAAACTGCAGATAGAGATGGCCAGGCATTGTAATACAGACAAATTGCTACCGGTACAAAAAGTATTACACAAACGGCACTCCAAATCCAAAGTTGTCCAGTTTTATGGGTTTTTACAATATATTCATCGTATGTCATATTTATTCTCCAGAAATTAAAGTCCAAAAAGTGGAGCTGCCACTACCGCAAAGGCCATAGAAAGTAACATAGAAAAAGGCATGGCATAATTTTCCAGCCAGGTGATTTTTGCCTTCTTAACTAAAAGTCCACAAATAAGCATGATTAAGGCAGAGACCGCTAAAACTGCAATTGGAAGAAGTCCCTTTAAACCTTCTCGAACATGACTAAAAACCATTCCACTAAAGGCCGAAATCATTCCCATAAAAAGTGAAGTCATAAAAATGTCGCCCCACTTTGCGTCTTTAGTCTGAATTCTTACGACCCCTTTTTGAATTTTTTTGATAAGGAGAGGAGTTCCAACAACACTAGGAAGAATGCCTAAAGTCATAACCCAGGCAATTGCAGAATAAATCTTAGGGTCACTAATCATTTGCGAAAGTGAAATATTCAAGGCATTGGCAGTGGAAGTTGCTGCAGGAAGTTCATAGGTTATAGCCCCAATTACACTAAGACGAATCCAAGGCAAAGGAAGTCCTAAAAATTGTGATAAAGTTACAACGCCCAGAAGGATAGAAAATGCAGGAGCCAAAGTAAAAATAGCTGTTGAACCAATGGTTTTCCAGATAACAGAGCTTTTCATATTTATTGTTTTGGCTCTGCGAATTGAACGTAACAAAAAGAATACAGACTGTGCCAGAACAAAAAGTATGACACAAGCGGCAAGAAGGTACAAAAATGTACTATTTGGATTAAATGTTTTCATAAGAATCATTTTATCATAGGATATTTTGACTTAGTAAAAAAAATTCCAAAAAGTTCTAAGAAATTTAATCAAGTCCCTTAAAATCACAGGCCCTACCCTGCCAGATAATTTTACCCTTTTGCATCTGAATAATTTGATCACTTAATTCTTTTGCTTCTTCCTGATCATGGGTAACCATTATTGCTGTAAAGGCAAATTTATTCTGTAAATCTTTAATTAATCTGGCCAGTTTTTTACGCAAAGGAGCATCCAAGGCTGAAAGTGGTTCATCCAATAAAAGTAATTTTGGTTTCATGATTAAAGTTCTTGCAAGACAAACCCTCTGAGCTTCTCCACCAGATAAAGTTCCCGGGTATCTTTTTTCAAATCCCTCTAATTCAAATAATTTTAAGAATTCCCCTGCTTCTTTTCTGGCCTCTTTTTTACTTTTTCCCCTGGTAATCAAACCGTAAGAAACATTATCAAGCACTGTTAAATGATCAAACAAGGTATGATTTTGAAAAACCAGCCCCACATTTCTTTTTGCTGGAGGAAGAAATGAAATATCCTGGCCATCTAAAATTATTTTCTGGTCAGGCTGTCCTTTATTTAATCCGCTGATTAATCTTAGAACTGTTGATTTTCCAGAACCAGAGGGCCCTAAAATAGAAGTCATTGTTCCTTTTTGGCAGGAAAAAGAAAGTTCTATTTGAATTGAATCAAAATCTTCTCGTAAATTTTCAGCAACAAAATATTCCATATTCTCAAAATTCCCAAATATTCTATTTCAACTTACTTTTCTTCTGAATATTTCCAAAAGAAAAAGTAATTATACAAATTATGCTCAGTATAAGTCCTGCAGCACAGGCTTCATTAAATCTGTAGGAAGCAGCAAGTCCATAAGTAAAAAGCGAAAGGGTATTAAATTTTGGAATGCCCAATACCAAAGGTAAAGTTGTATCTCCGGCACTTACCGAAAAAGTAAAACCAAAAGCAGAAATTAAGGACCTTATAGAAAGGGGTAAAATTATTCTTCTAATTACATCAAGTCTGTTCTTAGAAATTACAAGAGCAGAACTTATGCATTCGTCAGAAATTTTACTCAGATTTAAATAAATGATTCTAAAGGCAAGGGGCCAATTTAAAAATGCCTGTAAAAAAATCAAATGAATTGGGCTTCCCCTGCTTACAAGTCTTGTGATTATTACCCCCAAAACCACACTGGAAATAGCCATTGGCAGCATTGGTAAAACTTTCAGGGCCCCATAAGATTTCTCTGGATTTTTATTTTCCTTTAATCTTAAAAAACAGGAATAAATAAAAGCCAGAACTGTTGATAAAAAGGCCGAAGCTATTCCCACTAAAAAAGTAGATTTTACAGATGGCCAAAAAGATTTTGATTTAATCACTCGGGCAAAAGTTTCTAAACTTGGCCAGCCTGCCCCACTTTTTGAAGAAGTAAAAGCATTGACCAATATTCCAAGTAAAGGCGCTATAAAAAAGAGCAGAATAAAAAACATTGTAAGGCTAAAAGATAAAATCTCTTTCCAGCCCCTTATTTTTTCCCTTTTTACATAAATTTTATCAGTAAGGCCCTTTGTCCTTTTAGCACTTTTTGCTTCAAGCAGACAATACAAAGTAATTATTAAAATTAAAACTATGCTTTCAAAAAGAGCAAGGCTAAGTAAATATTTATAATCTAAAGTAGATCTTGCAGTTTTATAGATTTCTACTTCCAGGGTTGAATTTCCAATTCCCCCAAAAAGTAAAACTAAAATAAAACTTAAAAAACAGTAAATAAAAACCAGCATGGAAGAAGAAGCAATTGAAGGTAAAAGTTGAAAAATTGTAATTGTTCTAAAGATTCTGAATTCGCCGGCCCCCAGAAGTCTTGCGCTTTCTGCCTGATTTTGAGGGAGCCTTTCCCAGGCGTCACTTACATTTTTCATTATCATTGGGAAATTATAAAAGGCCTGGGCAATTATTAATCCTGCAAAAGAATATAAAAGTTTTACAGGAGCTTCTTTTAAACCAAAAATCAGAATTAAAAATCTATTTAATCCCCCATTCAGGCCAAGAAAAGTTACATAACCCAGGGCAATAATCAGGGCTGGCAGACAAAAAGGCACAGCCGAGAGAGATAATAAAAATCTTCGGCCTGCAAATTGACGACGGGCGCAAAAAAATGCAGCGGGCAGTGCAATCAGCAGGGCCAAAACTGTTGAACACAAGGCCTGATTTATTGTAAAAGAGGCTATGCGCAGCAGACGGTAAAAATCCATAAGATTCTATTCCAGGATTTTCATGATTTCATCAACGATTTTTGCAGTTTCATCAGCAGGAGCAGAAATAGTTACAGCTGGAATTGGAGCTGCTTCTTTATAACTTTCTGGTAAATCAACATTTGGATTTACCGGATTCATCCACTGAGTTAAAGGAATTGTTGACTGTGCATCTGTAGAAATAAGGAAATCCATAAAGGCTTTTGCACCTTCGATATTTGGAGCTCCTTTTAAAATTCCGGCACCTTCTACCTGAACTGCATGACCATCTTCAAATAATACTGCTATGTATTTATGAACATTATCATATTCAATGTGACTTGCAGCAGAAGTTGTATAAGAAATTACTAAAGGAGCTTCCCCCTTCTTAAATAAGCCGTAACCAGTAGACCAGCTAGGAGCCATTGTTAAGATATTTGGTTTTAAAGCCTTCCAGTAATCTAAAACTTTGTCGCCATAAGCTGCAAGAGTCCAGTTTACAAATCCCAAACCAGGAGTAGAAGTTCTTGGATCCATTAAAATAATTTTTTTCTCGTAAACAGGAGAAGTTAAATCTTCAAGACATTTTGGGCCTGGAACATCAGATTCTGTATCATAAATAAAAGCAAAGTGACTGTAATCATAAGGTGTTAAAGACCAGTTTGAAGACAATTGTTCTCTAACATTTTTAGCAATGATTTTATCAGCGTTCTTTGGTTTATAAGGCAAAAGAATATTCTGACTAATAGCTTTTTCTGAAATGTTATTATCAAGTCCTAAAATAATATCAGCCTGAACATTATCTTTTTCAAGAAGGGCACGATTTAATACATTAAGACCTTCTCCGCAATTAACATAAACTAAATCATAGCCAGTTGCTGCTTCGAATTTTTCTTCGATTTCTGGTCCTGGACCCCATTCACTTACAAAAGAGTCATAAGAATAAACAATAACTTCTTTTGCTCTTTCAGGATCGACTTTTGCAGATTTCTTTGAACAGCCAGTAAATGCTGTCAAACCAAGTAATAAAATAGAAAGAAATTTAAATGTAGAAGATTTAATCATATCTTCCTCCGCCGGCATTACCCGGATCAGGTTGGAACTTCATACGAAGCTCTATGGGTATAATCTCAGCCACTTACGCAGCACCCCAGTATAGATTCAAAAATTGAAAGGATACGCATATAAAATATCAAAGTAGGCAAAAATGTTCAATTATTTTGGGGAAATTACTTATTTCAAAAGATATTCATAAATTGCCTGGGCACAACCATCACTGTCATTATCATCAACAATAACATCTGCAATTTCTTTTACCTTTTGATTTGCATTAGCCATTGCAACTGCAAGTCCAGCCTTATTTAAAATATCCAAATCATTATCAGCATCTCCAACGGCAATTGTACGGCAAAGAGGAATATTTAATTCCTGGCAAAGCTTAATCAGGCCATTTCCTTTAGAAACATTTTTGGCAGAACATTCAATAGAAGTCCTTTCGGAATAAACTAATTCCAGGGGTAAACCTAAGGCTTTAGGATATAATTTTTCCCGGTCTTCCGGCGTTTTAGAATAGATATTAAATTTATAAACTGGTAGATTTTTTCTATATACATACTCTTGTATATCTTCAGGGCGACTGGTATTTTTCCTGAACATTTCTTTATAGACACCCATCTGAAATTCATCCATTCTTTCTAACATATTCCGGGCAATTACAGACTGGTCAGAGTGAATGTGAATAAAAAGATCCTGATTTTTTGTAAGTTCAAAAAGTTTATCTACCAATTCTTTTTTAATTGGATTGGAATAAATAACTTTATTAGTCTTACAATTTAAGACCAGGGCTCCGCTAACAGCAATCACATACTGAAGGTCTTTTATTGTTTCCAAAGCTTCTTTTAATTCCGGCATAGAACGGCCTGTAGATAAAGCAATTATTTTACCCTTTGCAGCAGCCTTAGAAATAGCCTCAAGACTTGAAGAACGAAATTTTTTATTAGAATCTAAAAGGGTTCCGTCCATATCAAAAGCAATTAAATCATAATCATTCATAATAATCCCTGGCATTTAGACTAATTTAATTTCGGTAAGATAATTCCACAAAAGCCTTAAATAAGGAGGTCTTTTCATTTTGCACTGGGAATGTTTTTTATTTTTTTCCTTCTTTGCAAGGCATAAACGAAGGGCCTTAAATCCACTTTTTTTCCAGTAAGGTAAATCAGGATTTTTTTCTAACCCATTTGGATTTCCACAGCGGGCAAAATTTGCAATGTAATCCTGGAGTAAATCTGCAATTTCCCTGTCTTTTGAATCATAAGGACGCCAGCTGCTTTCTAGAGTGTTAAACATATAGCGCAAATCTGCAGAATGGAAGGCCTTTATTTTACTTCCCTTTGGATTTATATCAAAAAAGTAGAGGTAACCCCCGTTTTTTCTTACAAATTTATGACTTACATAAGCAAGGAGTGGCGCATACATATCAGAATTTGTGTAACTCAAGATATAATTTACTTTAAGAGGATTTTTTATTAATTCTTTGATTGATTTTGGAATCAAAAAACCGTCAATTACCGGCATTGTATTAAAAAGATTGTCCTTTCTGATTGGGGTGAATTTATCAAGCCAGGTAAATAATTCTTTCAAGTCCATTTTTTTAAGTTCCTCAAGACTCGAAACTCCTGCCATCTTCATAAAATCAAGCCAGTAAGAATGAGCATCCGCGGCCTTTTTTGGTAAAGAAAAATCAGGGAATTTTCCTCCGCCTGACATCATAACTGCATTTTTAAAAAGTCCCTTACAAAGTGGAGAACAGCATAAATATTGTATGGACATAGCACCCGCACTCTGGCCCATAAGGGTAATGTTATCTGGGTCACCGTAATAATCACTGATATTTTCTTTTATCCATTTGATTGCTGTAAATTGATCATCAAGACCAAGATTTCCGTCACGGCCATAAGTTTCAAAAATCTCCTGATGACTAATAAAGCCTAAGATTCCTACCCGGTAGTTTATAAAAACAGTAACAATTCCCCTTTTGGCAAATTCTATTCCATTAAAAGGATCTTCATTATTTGAATTTGAATTAAAGGAACCTCCGTGAATAAAAATAATTACCGGATATTTTCCTTTTTGGGGTGGAGTAAAAATATTGCAGTTTAAACAATCTTCATCATAGGTAAATTCTGTAAATTCCCTTAATTCCTTTTGATAAAAATAAAGACAGGGATTTTCCAGGTGAGGAAAATAAGTTCTATATTGAGGACAAGAAGGGCCGTCTGTTAGAGCTTGTAAAGTTCCCGGCCAACTGGTAACTGCTTCTGCATAAGAAAAGCGTTTGGCTTTTGCATAAGGAATGCCTCGAAAAACATTACATC